>JASFWU010000019.1:0-15821 GCA_050049035.1 Akkermansiaceae bacterium
CAACTCTGCAACCTCCTGAGGAGGCGCTTTCGTGAAGGACATCACCGTGAAGGCCACGGCGAAGTTGATCAGCATCCCCACGAATCCGATGCCCTCCGGCGAGATTCCGAAGAGATACTGGTCCTTGGTGCCTCCCATGAATTGGAAGTAGACGATGTAACCGAAGGTGAAAAGGATCCCCGAAGTCATTCCGGCGATCGCCCCTTCCTTGTTCATGCGGCGGGAAAAAATCCCCATCAGCAAAGTCGGGAAGAAGGATGAGGCCGCGAGGCCAAAGGCAAAGGCCACGGTCTTGGCGATAAAGGTCGAAGGCGGATTGATCCCGAAGTAAGCCGCTACCGTTAGTGCGACAAATGAGGCGATACGCGCGTATTTGACCTCTTCCTTGTCGGTCATTTCCGGCTTCACGATTTTCTTCATCAAATCGTGGGAGATCGAAGTCGATAGTACCAGAAGGAGCCCTGCCGCAGTCGAAAGGGCCGCCGCGATACATCCGGCCATCAGAAGAGCAATGACCCATTTCGGGAGACCGGCCATGTGGGGATTGGCCATGACCATGATGTCATTCCCGAACCAAAGCTCGTTCGGGTTGCTCATGTCGGCCTTGTTGGCGAGAAGTCGTTCGCCGTGCAGTCCACGGCGTTCATCCTCCGATGCCGAGTCCTCGGGATAAATCGGCTTCTTCACGGTGGCGGTCATCACAAACACCGTGTTCTTGCCTTTGGCTGAATGCCCGGGCCCATGAAACTGGATGAAACCATCGTTGTTTTTGTCGATCCAGGCCATCTGCCCCGTCTCCTCGAAGTCCTTGAACCACTGGGGAGCCTCGGAGTATTCCACGTTGTTGAGCTTCTCCACGAGATTCACCCGGGAAAACGCTCCGATGGTGGGAGCAGTGAGGTAAATGACGGCAATGAAGGCCAAGGTCCAGCAGGCTGACTTGCGCACCGCTTTGACATTCTTCACGGTGAAGAATCGGACAATGACGTGAGGAAGCCCGGCAGTCCCGCACATCAGAGCGGCAGTGATGCAGAAGAGGTCCAGCTTCTCGAGTTTCCCCGAGGTGTATTCCGCGAAACCGAGTTCCGTGTTGATGTTGTTCAGCTTTTCCAAAAAGGGCACCGGTTCGCCACTCGCTGTATAGTCCCCGATCAGACCAAGTTGCGGGATGACATTGTTGGTCATCGCAATCGCAATGAACACCGCAGGGATGGTGTAGGCAAAGGCCATCACGGTGTATTGAGCCACCTGGGTGTAGGTGATGCCCTTCATTCCGCCCATTCCGGCATAGAAAAAGACCACCGCGGAGCCGATAACGACCCCTTTGGACAAGGAAATCCCGAACAACTGGGAGAACACCACGCCCACTCCGTTCATTTGCCCCATGATGTAGGTCAGACAGATGAAAATGGCGCAGATCACGGCGACGCCACGTGCACCTCTCGAATAATAACGATCTCCGATGAAGTCCGGGACCGTCGCTTTTCCGAATTTCCGCAAAAACGGCACCATGAGGACGGTCAGTAAAACGAAGCCTCCGGTCCACCCCATCAGGAACTGGGCTCCGTCAAAACCTTTGCTGGCGATCAGACCCGCCATCGAGATAAAGGTGGCTGCGCTCATCCAGTCGGCCGCTGTCGCCATGCCATTGGCAAAAGGCGAAACTCCGCCACCGGCGGTGTAATATTCGCTGGTCGATCCCGCGCGCTGGCGAACGGCAATCCCGATGTAGAGGGCAAAGGAAAGGCCGATGAAGATAAAGTTCCAGGTGTCCTGACTCATGACGCCACCTCCTCGTCATCGTGTTCCAGGTTTGCCTCCAGACGGGACATCCAGACCGCGTAGGCCACCAGCACCAAAACGAAAGTGATGATGGAACCTTGCTGGGCCATCCAGAAGCCAAAGGGAGCCGATCCAACATTGGGGAAATTCGCATCCAACCAATCGCGGAGGAGAATCCCGCAGCCAAACGAGGCGATGAACCAGATTGTCAACAGCACCCCGACACACCTGAGATGCGCCCTCCAATATCGCCCTTTGGCGGCCTTCGTCTTTGCCATAATGATTGCGTTCCCAGTGATCTACCAATTCGCCGGATACGCTGAAAGCCAGAAAGCCCTGTCCTTTTGAAATTTCGATTCGATCCCGACACGATTCATGCTTTCTTCCTCGGGACGGTTTTAGCCGCCAACTATTCATCATGAGTACTCCTGTCCAGGTTCGATCGCTCGGCCGCCTCCCTCAAGGCGGCTCCCTCATCGTCCCCGGACGACTCGATGCGACTCAAATCAATGATCTCACCGCCATTCTCTCTCCACGAAAGATCACCTGGCTGGTGGAGGAATCGACCTCCTTGTCCCCGGAGGTCGAAAAAGCGCTCGAACAAAGTGGACACAACGGGATTGCCTTTTCGAAAACAGATGAGTCCCTCCCCGAAGTCGGTCAGAACCTCGCCGGACACCTCGGTGACAAAAGCGTGATCGTTTTCGTCCCCGGACAGGTCGTCTGCCGAAAGGGCACGGCCTGCCGGATCGCACCCGACATTCTTCGGGCCCTGGGTGCCCTCGGCCTGCCCATCACTCCGCTCGATGTCAGCGTCCCGGCGGAAACAGCACTTTCCTACGAACCGCCTTCCCGACTCGCCTCAGCCGTCATGACTTTTGGCGAGGTGATCCCGGCAGGGCACGGAACGATCGCGCGATATCGCGAAAATCTCCTGCGGTGTGCCGAGGAATCCTACTCCGGACGTTCCTTCCTCAAGGGCTCCCTTGCGGTAGCCCTTCTCAGCGGGCTGAAGAAGCACGCTACGACCAACCACCTCTTCGATGGCACCGACGATACCGAGCTACCGTTCGACAAACTCCTCGGAGCGGCCATCGCTTTTTCCCGTGAAATCAAGAATGCCACCCGCAAGAAACGCGTTGGCATCATCCTCCCGCCAGGCAAGGCCGGTATGATCGCCAACATCGCGGTCGTTCTCGCCGGCAAGATCCCGGTGAACCTGAACTTCACCGCCTCACACGACGCGGTCCGCTCGTCCATCCGGCAAGCCGACCTCGATCGGTTCATCACCGCCGACCCTTTTGTACGAAAAGTCCCCGACTTTCCGTGGCCGCCCAACCGCGACCTCCTGTTCGTCGAGCGCATTCTCCCGCAGATCAAAAAGAAGATCGTGAAGTGGGTGGTGCTGGCCAAGCTGATTCCAACCGCCATCCTTTCCAAAATTCTGGGCTTGGGCAAAACACGCGACGACGACGAAGCGGTCCTTCTTTTCACTTCGGGTTCATCCGGAGAACCAAAAGGGGTTCCCCTGAGCCATCGCAACATCCTCGGTAACGTTTCCCAGTTCGCGAGTCAGATCGACCTCCCGAAAGGCTCGGCCATCCTTGGTTCGCTCCCGCTGTTCCACTCCTTTGGTAGCACCGTGACTCTTTGGTTTCCGGTTATCGAAGGTGTTGATCTGGTCACATATCCTTCCCCGCTTGAAACCAAGCGCCTCGCCGAGCTTATCGCCCTCCACCAGGTCGATCTTCTTCTGGCCACCCCCACTTTCCTCCGCGGATACATGCGCCGCATTGATCCCGACCTCCTTTCCTCGCTCAGGCTGGTGGTCACCGGAGCCGAAAAGCTCCCCGCCAATCTCGCACAAGCATTCCAAGAGAAATTCGGCATTCTCCCCATGGAGGGTTACGGGCTCACCGAAACCTCCCCGGCTGCATCGGTCAACCTGCCCACCCCTGCTCCGGAAGGCGGAATCCCGGTTATCCCAAGTGAACGGTTTGGATCGGTCGGTAATCCCCTCCCCGGCATGGCCGTTCGCATCACCAATCCGGCCACCGATGCGGTCAACACCATCGATCAATCCGGCATCATCTGGATGAAGGGGGCCAACATCTTCCAAGGCTACCTCAACAAGCCCCAGCTCACCGCCGAGGTCATTGATTCCGATGGTTGGTTTAAATCAGGCGATGTCGGACGCATCGACGATGATGGCTTTCTTCACATCGAAGGCCGGATCTCGCGTTTCTCAAAAATTGGCGGAGAGATGGTCCCGCATGAAACGGTGGAAGCCGCGGTCAACAAGGTCCTGGGACTCGACAACGAAACAGAGCGCAAGATTGCCATCGTGGGAATCCCCGACGAAAAGAAAGGCGAGGCCATTGCCTTGCTCTCGACCATTTCAGGGCAGGCGCTCGAGCAGGAAAACCTCGACCTGCGCTACAAGCTGATGGACGACGGCATCCCGTCCCTTTGGTGCCCGAAGACCATCATCCCGGTGGAAGAAATTCCCGTCCTCGCTTCCGGAAAACTCGACATCAAGGGCTGTGAAAAGCTCCTCGAAGAACTCTGATCCCGGACTCACCCGCTTCGACCACTTCATGGCCGAAGCTCTCTACGGTCGAAACGGATACTACACCGGCAAGCGGACAATCCTCGGAGCGCGGGGAGATTTCACCACCACACCCAAGCTCGGCACCAGGCTGGCGGAAACAATTGCCCACTGGATCAAGGAGGCCTGGAAGCGAAACGGACGGCCCCTTCCGATCATCGAGCTGGGTCCCGGCGATGGCACCCTGGCATGCGACATTCGCAAATCCCTCGGTTTTTGGGATCGTCGAAGACTCGATTACCACTTCGTGGAAATCTCTCCTCACCTCAGCGCGAGACAGAAGGAAATCAACCAGGGGCAGTGGCACTGCACTCTTTCAGATGCTCTTGAATCGACAGACCGAAGGGCCCTCATCATTTCGAATGAGTTCTTCGATGCCTTTCCGGTGCGCATCTTCAATGATCAAAGGGAAGAGCTTTTTCTCACTCCCGATCGTCAGGAACGGTGGTTGTTATGCGAAGCGCTCCCGGACTCGCTCCTTCTCGAAAATCCGCCCGCTCGTTTCGAAGTTGCGGAATCGATCCATCGATGGATCAAGGAAGAGCTCTCCCTTCTGGAGCATGGCGAGATCCTCACCATCGACTACGGAGGGACTCCCGAAGAAGTTTACCACCGTCGCCCACTCGGGACTCTGAGGGCTTATGCGCATCACATGCGTTTGCACCCGCCCGAAGCCTATCAAAACCCGGGGCATCAGGACCTCACCTTCGATGTCTGCTTCCCCGAACTCGAACGCTGGGGCAAGTCAAGCGGCCTCGAAACGGTCTCCTATCAGACCCAAGCCCAATTCCTTGGAACAGAAGACCACGACGGCGTCGGGGGAGCCTTCAAGGTGCTTCATCAGATGAAAAGCTGAGATATTTCCTCTAACTTACCTTCAAAATTTTAGCTCCAGTGCTGATCCAGGCGTGAATAAAAATTTGAATCTTCAGCCTGATCTAACGGCCCTGGATAAAGTGCCTGACCGATCGAGAAGAGAGAGTCATAAAGGAATGGAGATCCTGTTCTGGATCCCCGCTCATAAGATCATGCTCGAATTGATAGAGTGACCCAAACCACCTTCCCCTCGGAGACTGCAAAAAACCAATTGCGCTACCATCTCCCCAATCAAACACGGGAAGGAACCGGGAGGCAACCTCCGGGTGTGCTGTTCCAATCCAATCGCGTATCCGGGCCACAAAGGAAGCCATTTCCTCCAACCTTGGAATCGCCCAGCTGACGATTCCCTCATCGTCAGCCAAACCAAACCCGTTGACCTCCCGGTAAAGGGAGATCAACTCTTTCGGAAAGCTCAGGCCCAGAGCTTTTTCAATCTCTTGGATCGCATCTGACGGAGACTCTTCACCGAGAACGAGGGTATAATCGTCTCGATCAAACTCGAATTTCGTCGAAATGAGTTCCCGCCAACCTTTCTTCATCCAGGGATTTGATCAACCTCCATAGATCGCGTTGCCACCCAGGGCCTCCTCGATACGGAGAAGCTGGTTGTATTTCGCGATCCGGTCGGAGCGGCTCATGGAACCGGTCTTGATCTGGCCGGCATTGGTGGCCACGGCGAGGTGGGCAATGGTGCTGTCCTCGGTTTCGCCGGAGCGATGGGAGATCACCGAGTTGTATCCGTTCACCTTACCGAGTTCGATGGCGTCGAAGGTCTCGGTCAGGGTTCCGATTTGGTTCACCTTGATGAGGATGGAGTTGGCCACGCCGAGATCGATCCCTTTCTGAAGGAAGTCGACGTTGGTCACGAAGAGGTCGTCTCCCACGAGCTGGACCTTGTCACCGATTTTGTCAGTGAGGACTTTCCATCCGTCCCAGTCGTTCTCGTCGCAACCGTCTTCGATCGAATCAATCGGATACTTATCGCAAAGCTCGGCGAGATAAGCGGCCTGTTCGTCGGAACCGCGCTTGGCGCCACTGTCGCCTTCAAACTTGGCATAATCGTAAACTCCGTTTTCAAAGAACTCGGAAGCGGCGCAATCGAGGGCAAAGGTGATGTCTTCACCGACCTTGTAGCCGGCTTTTTCAACAGCCGAGCAAATAGTGTCGAGGGCGTCCTCAGTGCCATCAAAAGTCGGAGCAAAGCCACCTTCATCACCCACTGCCGTGGAAAGACCGCGATCGTGAAGGACTTTCTTGAGGTTGTGGAAGACCTCGGCACCCATCTGGATCGCTTTGCTGAAGGTCTCGGCACCCACCGGGCGGATCATGAATTCCTGGAAGGCAATCGGGGCATCGGAGTGCGATCCCCCGTTGATGATGTTCATCATGGGAACGGGCAGGACCTTGGCGTTTGGTCCGCCGAGGTACTTGTAAAGGGGCAGTCCGGAAGCAGCGGCTGCCGCACGAGCAACTGCCAGGGAGGTACCGAGAAGAGCATTCGCTCCGAGGTTTTTCTTATTGGGGGTTCCATCGAGAGCCAACATGGCGTGGTCAATCGAGGTCTGATCGAGCGCACAATTCCCGAGAAGAGCCGGAGCAATCTTTTCGTTCACATTGGCCACGGCGCCAAGGACGCCTTTGCCGAGGAAACGGTCCTTGTCGCCGTCGCGAAGCTCCCAGGCTTCGTGTTCGCCGGTGCTGGCACCGGAGGGAACCGCGGCACGCCCGAAGCCGCCTCCGGCCAGGGTGACGTCGACTTCGACGGTGGGATTACCGCGCGAATCAATGATTTCGCGGCCTTTGATGGATTCGATGGTTGTGTTTGACATGGGTGTTGTTGAAGAGGTTTAAAAAAATGATCAGATCCCTTCAATGGAATCAATGGTGACGGTGATGAGTTCCTCGGTGTCGGTGTCGCGAATCTCCGCAGTGTCACCGACCGCCTTACCGAGAAGAACCTGCCCGATTTCGGAGAGGTAGGAGATGATGTGCTTCTCGGGGTCTCCATCCCAGGCTCCCATCATGGTCAGGGTGCGTTCTCCACCTCCTTCGATGGCCACCTTGATCTTGGTGCCAATGTTGACCGCGGAAGTGTCGGCTCCCTTGAAATCGGTCGGCCGAGCCCGCTCGAGATCGCGCTCGAGATCATTTTTCCGCGAGTTAAGAACCGACTGCATTTGCTTGGCAGCGTGGTATTCGAAGTTCTCTCGAAGATCGCCGTGGGCGCGCGCCGCGGAAATTTCCTTGATGTTGGTAGGGATTTTCTTGTTCACCAACTCCTCGTATTCCGCCTTGCGTCGGTCGAGGCTTTCGTAGGAAACAAGGAGAGTTTCGGCTCCCTGGCTTTGGGATTCACCCGACACCATTTCCTGGGTTTCCGGAACCTTCTTGATGACCCGGGCCATGAGCGATTTCCGGTCAAGATCAGGGAATGCCGGGCTCGCGAGAAGTTTGCGGGCGAAGTTGCGGACATCGTTGATTTCCATTCCGTCGAGGATGTCGGCGATGAGTTCCTTGTCATCGAGGAGGAGATTACCCAATCGGCCACTGCGTCGGGGTCCGTCGTCGAGCGAGTCCTGTTCCAGAACAGTGAGGATCACCGAACCGACGGTGCCATCGAAGACTTCGGAAGCGGTCTTTTTACGCTCACGGCAAATCCAGGCGAGGGCATCGGGCCCGAGGGCATGACGGGAAAGAGCAACGCGAACGTGTTCGTTGAGTTCGGCCGATTTCTCCTGTTCGATCAGAAGCTTGGCGATTTCAGAAACTCCCCTGGAGCTGATGCGGCCAAAGACCGAGAGGATGCGTTTCACCCAGTCTTCTCCAAAAGCCTTGGGGAAGGCTTCCAGGATTCGTTTCAGGCGGGCGGCTGCCACATCGTTGAGATCATCGGAAAGATTTCCGTCGGCGACCTGCAGAACCTCCGCCAGTTTTGGGGCATCATCGGCGATGGCATCCTCTTTTTTGGTCTCCTGGGCAATTTCATTGCGGAGGGAAATCAATTCCAGAGACTGCGCGGGCGAGAGCTTCATCAACTTGAGAGCCGCCTCATTCACAATGACGAATGCCCTTTCCATGAGCCCTTCGGTGGCTGCGACTAGCGGAGCTTCCCGCTGAATCGCTTCGAGTGCCTTGACCCGACCCTTTGCGGTGCGGGCTTGTTCCAAATCATCGACCAGGGCCTCGCCCGGACCGGTTGATTCATCGCGGAGGACCAAAGGCTCGGTCCGCTTCGTCGGCACCGAGACGCGGCGACTCTCGCGGAGGGCCTTCTTGGTCTTCTCCCACCATTTTTTGTATCCCTCCTCCGGGACAACACTACCACAGAGTTCGGCATCAAGTTGATCCATGGTGATGCTTCCGCCGCGGCTTTGCAGCGTCCGGGCCACCAATTCCACCGGGTCCTTTTCGCCCAGCTCCTTCAACTCGTCGATCTGGGTGACTTTCTGGGCCCTCATATCGTCGGCCTCCACTGCTTCGGTCTTTTCGAGAGCCAGTTTGAGCCCCATTACCTTTCCCTTCTCGGATTCGAAATCGAGAGTCACCTTGCCATTGAAAAGATCCCATTCCGTGACCACCCCCGCTCCAAATCCCTTGTGAATCCGATAAGATCCCGGAGCGATCTTCGAAAGCTTCTCCCCCACGGCCTCGGTAATTCGGCCCGCTTCCACCAGTTTCGCGACGTCAGGATGCATGGGCCAAGACTGCTGACCGGAGAAGGCGATGGCAAGGCCGGAAGCAAAAAACCCGCTAAATTACCCGTCAAAAACAGTCCGTCAATGTCATTCCCACCAACGACGGCAATCCACCGAATCCCCGAAAACTCCAATCAAACCGTTCCTTCATCCCTCGAAGCCGGGAAATCCCGCCTGATTGACAGTGAAGGAATGGCTTTCCCAGACCGCAAAATTGCTTTATGTTCTCCAAACAATCTCATGAGAAAAGTATTTCCGATCGCCTGCGCACTCGCGCTCCCGCTTTCCGCCCAGCTTCGAATCACCGAAGTCATGTCCGACAGTGGACACGACGACACACGGGCCAACGGCGACTGGTTTGAAATCACCAATACCGGCTCGTCGACGGTCAGTCTCGCGGGCTACTCATTCGATGACGACAGTGCTGACATCGGAGCGTCGGGCCCCTTTCCACCCATTTCGCTCGCTCCGGGGGCTTCCATGATTGTCCTGAATGAGAGCTTCACCAATGCCCTGACGTTCAGAACCCTCTGGAATATCGATCCCTCCGTTGTCATCCTGAGCAACTCTCAAATCTCGAATTTTCCGGGGTTAGGAGGCGGTGGAGACGAGCTCTATCTCTTCAACGGAACCAACAGCAACTCCAGCATTGTCGATTCCTATCTATTCGGACCAGCGACCGAGGGAGTCAGCTTTGCCCGCTTCAACAACGGTCAGGTGGTGCCCGGAGGCCTCAGTGCCAATGGGATTTTCGGGGCCTATGAGAGTGATGACTCAAGTGCAGATATTGCATCGCCGGGGATTTCGGCCAACCCGCCCGAGCCCCTTCCTCCTTTTTTCACGGAACCATTTAACACCGCCGCCCTTGCCGGAGCTGACATCGGAACCTCCGACTTCCGGGTCCGGAGCTTTGATCCCAATCCGGGCGACACCATCACTCTGACCCTCTCAGGAGCACCGGCCTGGCTGGGCATTACCCCGCTGGGGAACGGCATCGGACGTTTCACCGGGACCCCTCCGGCGGGAGTCTTCGGACCAGTCACTTTTGATGTCGTGGCCACCGATAACACCGCCCGTTCGACCTCACAGGAGTATCGAATTGAAATCCTCCCTTCCACCAGCCCGATCATCCTGAACGAATACAATGGAGTTTCGCCGGATCAATTTCTCGATGGAGGGGCGGCAGGAGATCTCGGCGCATCCTCAGATCCCTTCTTCGGCCGGATCGAGGGCAACGGCGGAGCCTGGGTTGAATTTGTGGTCACCCAGACCCTCGATCTTCGCAACTGGACCCTCCGCATCGTCAGTGATGACGGGTTACGGGAACTCAAGTTTTCCGACCACATCTCGCTCGCCAGCATTCCCGCCGGCACCATTCTGACTTTGACCGAGGGAAAGCAGATCACCCCGACCCGTTTCAATTCGATGTCCGCTCTCGATACAACGGGAATGGCGTGGACCAACATCTGGATGCATGATCCGATCTTGATTGACCAAACGACAAGCACCCACCCCGTCAGCCCGGCAATTGGAAGCAACAACACCCTCGTGACGTGGTTGGATGAATCCAGCAATGTGGTCTACGGTCCGGCAGGCGAGTCCATCGCCGTGCGGGACACCAACGGCAACACCATCGGAGATGAACTGATCGGCGTGAGCGGCACCGAGGTCTTCAAACTGGAGACCAACCCTTCTTCCAGCACAACTCCTCTGAACATTAACCACGATGACGGTGGCACCTCGACCTTTGGTGCTCCCAACCGCTGGAGCAACAACACGCTTGTTCAAAACTTCTCCTCTTTTGTTGCAGCCAGCACTCCCCCTTCCTTTGGCGAAGTTCCTCAAACCAAAGCCGCGCGAGGGGCTTACGACGTCTCGATCACTTCCCCGGGAGGAACGATCGCTGTCCTTGCCGCACCCGATTTCCTGACCATCGACACCAGTGGTGCCACCATCGACATCACCAACAATCGTCCGCTGACGGTATCCGATATCGGCAGCTACGAAATCACCATTCAGGCCGACAGCGGCGCGGCTCCAAACAACCTTGGCTATCTCGTCTACGAACTCGAGGTTTTGCATCCCGCCCCCGCGGTCATTCTGAACGAATACAATGCAGTGGCCGACGATCGTTTCCTCAACGGGGGCACCGCCGGACTCGACAGCGACGGAGCTCCAAACGCGGCCGACACCCACTTCGGAAGAGTTCTCGGAAACGGCGGAAATTGGTTCGAGCTTGCTGTCGTCGGCAATGACGGACCTGGTTTCACCGACCTCACCGACTGGACCATCGAGGTCGGCTTCATTGCCTCCTCCGGCAAGTTCGTCAATCAGTCCACCATCACCCTGAGCAATGCGGCCACCTGGTCCTCGGTGGCCCACGGGACCCTGCTCACCTTTACCGAGCGAAACACTGCGGGTGGCGGCCTCGATACCGACCTCAACCGCGTGAACAACCTCGCCACCTTGGGATATGCCTGGAGCAACATTCACCTCAACACTCCCGGAGCGGTCACTCTGGCCAATCCCGACCAATTCCGGATCAACTCCAGCAACACCGCCTTTGTGATCAAAGATGACGAAGGCACGGTGATCTTCGGACCGGCCGGCGAAGGTGTGGCACCACCCGACGGAGTGGGCAGCACCGAGATCTTTGAATTGGAAAACGATCCCACTTCGATGGTCTCCCCCATCGATGATGCTTCGCCCACTTCCCTTGGATATGATGACGGTTCCTCGAGCTCGACCTTCGGCTCGCCCAACCTGTTTTCTCCGATCGGGTCAATGGTCGATCAGGCCCAGGACTTTTCCATCTTCATTCCGGCGACGAGTGCCTTTGATGATTTCATGACCGACAATGGTCTTCCCGGCGCCCTGCCCGGAGAGGACGCCGATAGCGACGGTCACTCCAACTTGGACGAATATCTCTTTGGAAGCCTGCCGGGTGATTCAAACAGCGCACCCTTCATGGATCTGGATCCGGCCACTGGCACCCTCACGATGAATGTTCGCGTGAATGATCCCCTTTACCCGATTGTCGGACAGCGCAGCCTCGATTTGCAAAACTGGGTCACCACGGAGATTACCACCTCGGACGATACCTCCGCGCTCGGATCAGACTTCGTCCTTCGAAGTGTTTCCTATACCGGCAACGAGCCCCGCACCTTCCTGAGGTTTGCGACAACTTCGCCCTAGCCAAGAATTGCCGGCTCAGAGCCCTCGCTTGGCCCGTTCGGCCATGATCCAGC
This sequence comes from Akkermansiaceae bacterium, assembly GCA_050049035.1. Classification (GTDB taxonomy): domain Bacteria; phylum Verrucomicrobiota; class Verrucomicrobiia; order Verrucomicrobiales; family Akkermansiaceae; genus SW10. The sequence continues at coordinate 12,213 of JASFWU010000019.1, forward strand.
CGCGGTCATCTTTCGAAAGGTCCTTCTGGGAGGTCTTGATTTTGTTGCCGTCCGGTTCAGACAAGAGGAGGTAAGGCTCCTTGTAGCGGATCAATTTTGCAAAAACCACCTGGCCGTTTCTTCCGGTCCAGCGCCGGTATCCCTTGAGGGCCATCTTTCGCTCCCAGACCCCGCGGTTGTGCTCGATCGTCAAAACCGCATTTTTGAGTTTTCCCCAGAGGGAACTCTTGTCCCCCCGGCTGTATCCCCGTTCCTGGGAGTAGACCGAACCATCAGGCTGAACCATCACCAGGGTTGGTTGCCCCATGACATTGAATCTCTTCTTGAGACTCTCGGCATACTTCCGGCGAGCGACCAATGAGCTCGCCAGTTGACCGAACTCATCGGTTTCGCGGTCCCCACCCGAGGCATCCACCTTCAGTCGAACCAACTTCTCAATGGCCCATTTGCCAAACTCCTGGTCTCCAAAGAGCTCCCGCTTGAGTCTGGCACACATCGGACTCCCCGGCGAACCTGTCCGGGTAAACCAAATCAACAGGGGCTTGCCCGTTCTCGTAGATTCGCGACGGGCCTCCTGATAGCTGACATGCCAGGGAGACTTCCGTTTCGACCTCTTTTCAAAAGCATCGCCAAAATCCAGTTTGGCATTCGGGCTCATCTCCGCCCACTTGATCTCGTCGTCCGAGGGCAACTCGAATCCGTTCACCACGGTGCCTTTTCCGACCCGATAAGGAAGATAGCCGGCTGCTTCCGGGGCAATCCCGGCCGCCACGTCTTCATTCACTTTTTTGACGCCCGCTACCGGCTGTCCATCGGCCCGGGCAGCCTGCTCACCCCCGTTTTCGTTATTCTTCTTTTCGACCTTGGGATGAATCGTCCGGACTTCCATGAGATCTCCGCACGACGCGAGCAAGCCCGCAGCGAGCAATCCCGAAAGGCGCAAAATCTTCATCGCTGGAAAACTAGCACACGGGTCAAGATTGACGAGTGCTCCGACTTCCCGGTCACTTTCCTCCCTCTTGATAAGCCAGAGGATACCCAAGCGATCCCGGATTGTCCCTCGAAAGCTGGAATGAGCGCGATCAGGACTCGAAATAACCAGAAACGGCGGAAAAGGCAGTTTGGGTCCCGTTTGTGAAACTTTTCACACGGTCTAGATTGCGAAAAGAAAGGTTTGCTTCATGCACGGGGTAGTTACCCTATTCGACCTTGTAACCCTTTCTCCCGGTGTCCTTTAAATCCAAATTCCTCAGCGCTCTCGGTTTTCTGGCCCCTCTTCCCCTCGCATCTGCGGCCAGCCCCGATTTCAGCACTCAGATCCAACCCATTCTGGAGACCAATTGCGTCCGCTGCCACACCGCCAAAAAGGTGAAAGGCGGCCTGCGTCTTGATACTCACGAAAAAATGCTCGAAGGCGGCGATACTGCCGATGCCGTGGTTCCGGGTGATCCTGCCAAGAGCGAACTTCTGGTCCGCATCCACCTCCGCCCCATCGATGAGGGAGTGATGCCCGACGAAGGGCAAATGCTCAAACCCGAGGAAGTGGCACTCCTCGATGCCTGGGTGGAAGCGGGAGCTCCCTGGCCCAAAGGCGTCACTCTTGTGGAACGCAAACCCAAGAAGCCCAAGCGGGTGGCGATGCCCGGGAAGGCACCAAAGTCGAATCTCGAGGCCGCCGCCATGCTCGACGACATTCTTCGCCGCGAAAACAAGGACACGGGCGTGGTCACCACCAAGACGATCAACGACCTCGCCTTCCTGCGACGCGCCACCATCGACCTCATCGGTCGCATCCCGACGATCTCCGAGATTCGCGAGTTCCAAAAATGGGGCAGCGACCGCCGGGCCCGGCTCATTGAAAAACTCACCACTCATGAACGCTTCGCCGACCGATGGACCATTTTCATGGCGGACATGCTGCGCATCCGCTCCAACGTTACCGGTGGAAACCAGCTTCTCGCTTACATCCACGGATCGCTCAAACAGGGCAAGCCATACGACGAGCTCGTTCGTGAGCTCATCAGCGCCTCCGGACGCGCCAACTCCAACCCCGCGGTGGGTTACATCCTGGGGGACGACGCCCAGCCGATGGAACTGGCAGCTGCCACTTCGCAAATCTTCCTGGGCGTCCGCATCGGCTGCGCAATGTGCCACGACCATCCCTTTGACGACTGGGAGCAAAAGCACTTCTACGACCTCGCGGCCTTTTTTGGAAAAACCAAGACGGTGCGGAGCCGTCGCCAAAATGGCTCGATCTACACCACCGAAGGCGACAAGAACATGGTGCTCTGGCCGCCCGAGGACAAGGCCGAGCCTGAAGACCGGAAGCCGGTGAAGCCCAAGTTCCCCTTCATCATGGGCGACCCCAAACCAAACGCCCACTATCTCAAGCGTTTCGAAGCGGCCCGCCTCGCCCGGGAAAAGAAAAACGCCGTCGATGATGACTCGGCTTCTCTTGATGCCTTGCTCGACTCGGTGGAACCCGAGGTCGGACGCCCCAGCGATCCCGTTCTCAAGGAAGCCCGCAACGACAGTCGCAAGCTCAACGTCCACGGTGACATTTACAAATCCAGCGAGCTCCGCGCTCAACTGGCTGACCTCATCACCGATCCACGCAACGACTACTTCTCCCGTGCCTTTGTGAACCGCGTTTGGGCCGAGCTCATTGGACACGGATTTGTCGAACCCCTCGATAATTTCTCCGACTACAACGGCCTGCACCACCCGACCACCTTGGACTTCCTGGCGCAGGAGTTCACCGCAAGCGGTTACGATTTCCGCACCCTGATCCGCATCATCATGCTCTCCGATGCGTATCGCCGCTCGACGCTTCCCGCCGACACCCACATCGAGATTCGCGAGAAGAGCGAGAGGAACTTCGCCGCTGCGCCCACGCGCCGCATGATCAGCGAGGTGCTTTACGATAGCATCGTGGTCGCCGGCCACCTTGAAGATTTCAAATGGCCCAAAGGCGCCAACGCCAAGGAAGTGACCCGCGAGATCCGCGTTCCCACCGGCGAATACACCATCGTCCCCGTCGAGCCGGGAGATGAACCGATGATGATGGCTGAGAAGAAACCGATGCGTGAGGACGGCTACGATTTGGAGTCCTCGCTGACGATCGACTTCAACTCCGTCCTTTCCTCCAGCGAGCAAGCCGAACTGGCCTCCATGCGCATGAAGTCCGACGAACAAATCGAAGCCGAAAAGATGGCCGCGATGCAAAAGGAACAAGAGCGCAAGGTGATGAAGTATAAGACGGAGACAATCACCGAAACGATTGATGACAACCCGCGCTTCGACAGCGCGATGCGCATGGCCACCCCCGCTCCACCCGCACACTTCCTTCGCGTCTTCGGACAACCAGCCCGCACCGGCCTTGGCGAATTCCGCGACGATGCCTCTTCCCTTCGCCAGCAGCTTCTCATGTTGAACGGACGTCTCACCAACGAGGCCGCCCGAGTCGGCACTCTCGAACCGCTTCACCGCATCCTTGAAAAAGACCAGGGCGCCGCCATCGACTACGCCTATCAGGAAATCCTCACCCGACTCCCGACGGCCGAAGAAAAGAGCGACGCCCGCGTCATCGTCAACAAAACCGCTGAAGGG
>JASFWU010000218.1:0-5127 GCA_050049035.1 Akkermansiaceae bacterium
GTGGCCAACATGCTCGTCAAACCGGTGGACGAAAAACATCACTTATAAATCCAAAACAACGACACAACTGATGAAAAGCAACAGCATCCACTACGCCCGGTCCGCCGTTCTCGGCGCGGCTCTTTCACTGTTCCCAGCCATGGCCCAGGAAGCCCCGATGGTTCCCTCAAAAAAGGAGGACGTCGCGCAGCCCGGAAAAACCAAACTGCCCAAGCCGGTGAAGATCGCCATGGTCAAGGTGGCGGGGGATTTGATTGATCCCATCAACGTCGCTTCGGCCGGAGACGGTTCGGGCCGCCTGTTCATCTGCGAACGCCATGGCGTGGTTCGCGTTTTGAAGGACGGCAAGATCCTTAAGCGTCCCTTCCTCGATATCTCCGACACCACTGTGAGTTCGTTTCTCGAGCAAGGGCTCTACGACATCGAGTTTCATCCCAAGTTCAAGGAGAACGGGAAGTTCTACGTTCACTACTCCGACATGTGGTTCAACGGGGACTCCTTCATTGTGGAATACCAGGTGAACAAGAACAACCCGGACAAGGCCGATCCCAAGACCGCCCGCGTGGTGATGCAGATCGAGCAACCCTACGCCAATCACAATGGTGGTGAGCTGGTCTTTGGTCCCGATGGATACCTTTACATCGGATCCGGTGACGGTGGTTGGGAAGGGGACGTTTTGGGTGCCGGGCAGGATCTTAGCACTCTTCTCGCCAAGGTGCTTCGTATCGACGTGGACACCAGCACGCCGGATCGCGCCTACGGCATCCCGAAAGACAATCCCTTTGTTACGCCCAAAACCCTCATGGTGTTGTTCGGGGTCACCGAAGAGGCCTTTGCCAAGATCCACCCGAATGCCCGTCCTGAAATCTGGGCCTATGGCATTCGCAATCCATGGAAGATGCACTTCGACGGAAAGACCGGAGACCTCTACATCGCGGATGTCGGGCAAAACCACTGGGAAGAAATCAACTTCCAGCCCGCCTCCTCTCCGGGTGGTGAGAACTACGGTTGGAAGTTCATGTGTGGAACCCAGCCCTTCCCGGCCAGCTTGAAAAACGCCCCACAAGTTGGGGTGCTGCCGATCGGGGAATACACCCACGCAGGCGAAGGAATCTGTGTGACCGGTCTCGGGGTCTATCGTGGCAAGAAGTATCCTTCGCTCGATGGAACCTACTTTGTGGCAGACTGGGGATCCGGAAAGATCTGGGGAATGCAGCACACCAAGGGCGGAAAATGGGCCATGGAGGAATTGCTCAACTGCGGGTTGATGCCTTCGGGTTCCGGGGCAGGCGAGGATGGCACGATCTATATGACCACCGCGCATGCCAACTACGGAGGTCCGGTGAAGCCCGCCGACAACGCCCGGGGAGCCCTCTGGATGATGGTGGAGGCCGACAAGGTTCCGGAAGGAGCCGAGACGATCCCGCTTGATAAAAAATAATCGCAGTTCAATCTCAGGGTCGCTTTCCGCTTGAGGCGGAAAGCGGCCTTTTTCTTACCATCACATCGACCATGAAACTTCTCCTCATTCCCACCGTTTTCCTCGCAAGCCTTGGACAGATCTCCGGGCAGGACAAAAAAGCCGAAGAAGGAACGAAGGAAGAAAAGGCGGTCCCGGCTGCCGGTGGTCGATGCTGCACCGCTCTTCCTATCGGGGAGATCAAGAATCCGGTCTTCCTGAAACAGGACCAAAAAAAGAAGGAGGTCGAACTCTACATCATCGCCACCTTCGACAAGTCAAACTACGGGATGAATTTCAACGGGATTTCCAAAAGCGAAGGGGGCTATGAGGTGCCTCTTGGTTGGAAGGTGAAAGTGACGTTCTGCAATAACAGCGATGTTCCCCACAGCCTTATGGTGGTCGAAGCCGATGCCGCCGAGAGGAAGATCAACCTGGGCGACGAGCCCTACTTTGATGGTGCCACCACTCCGAAGGCCAACACCATCGGGACCACCAACAAGATCGAGAAGTTTGAGTTTACTCCCGACGAAGCAGGCGACTTTTCCTTGGCGTGCGGATTCCCGACCCACTCCGCGAACGGACACCGCATCTTTCTCAACATCAAAAAAGACCTCAAGAAAGCCGCCTTCATCAAGCCCAAGAAGGCTGAGAAGAAAAAGGAAGAGGCCAAGTAAGCCTCATTCTCTCGGTAGGCTTTATTCCCCGTTCACGCGGGAAAACTGCTTCAAACGCAGACCGTTCAGTGCGATGAATCCACTGGCGTCATTCTGGTTGTAGGCTTCCTCCTGTCCGCCTTCCATCGTTGCGATGTCTTCGCTGTAAAGGCTGTTGGGAGAACGGCGGCCGGCATTGATCACGTTGCCTTTGTAAAGCTTGAGCCGGACTTCGCCATTGACCGTTTTCTGGGTCTCGCTGACGAGAGCCTGGATGGCTTCACGCTCAGGTGCGAACCAGAATCCGTTGTAAACGAGCTGGGCGTATTTTGGAATGAGTGAGTCGCGCACGTGCTGGGCTTCGCGGTCGATGGTCAGGGTTTCGAGGTCCTGATGAGCCGCCAGCAGAATGGTGCCGCCCGGAGTTTCGTAGATGCCCCGGGACTTCATCCCCACAAACCGGTTCTCGACAATGTCAACGCGGCCGATGCCGTGCTTGCCACCCAGATGGTTGAGAACCCGCATCACGCCATACGGAGAAAGGAGGGTGTAGCCGTCCTTCTCGCCTTTCACTTCGAAGTCGCCAAGCTCGCTGATGTAGCTGCCGAGATTTTCGTTTTTCAATCCGACGATGTTTCCGCCTTCGAAGAGGCACTGAACGTATTCGGGAGTATCAGGCGCGTCTTCGGGAGCAACTGAGAGGACGTACATCTCCTTGTCGGCCTCGGTTGAACCGTCATACCAGGTGTCTTCGAGAGCGCCGGCTTCGAATGAAATGTGGAGGAGGTTGCGATCCATCGAGTAGGGCTTTTTGTTGGAAGCCTGCACCTTGATTCCGTTTTCTTCGCAATAAGCAATCATTTCGGCCCGGCCGGGGAATTGCTCGCGGAAGGAATCGTCACGCCACGGAGCGATCATCTTGATGTCCGGAGCAAGGGCGTTGAGGGAAAGCTCGAAGCGAACCTGGTCGTTGCCTTTTCCGGTGGCGCCATGGGCGATGGCATCGGCTCCTTCGGCGCGTGCGACGTCGAGCATGCCTTTGATGATGCAGGGGCGGGCGATAGAGGTGCCCAGAAGGTAACGTCCTTCGTAAACTGCATTGGCCTGGAACATCGGGTAGATGAAATCGGAAGCAAACTCTTCCTTGAGATCACCGATGTAGCATTTCGAAGCGCCGGTGCTGAGAGCCTTCTCTTCGAGTCCGTCGAGTTCCTCACCCTGGCCGACGTCGGCACAGTAAGCGATGATTTCGGCATTGTATTTTTCCTTGAGCCAAAGAAGGAGCACGGACGTATCAAGACCACCGGAGTATGCGACGACGATTTTCACGCCGCCCGCCATAGGCCAGCGGAGCGGGAATGGCAAGAGGGGGATTCACTCGCCCAATCCAGATTGAAAGGTCGAAACTTCCGATGGTCTCCTGCCGCCATCAGGATGGATGGAGGGGGAGCGAAATCTTACTCCCTGCCCAGGTTGGTCCGCCGGCTGTCCTCGGTCTTGGTGGGGCCGATTTTCTCAAGCTTTTGGAAGCGTTGTTCAATCTGGGCATTGATCAGGGTTTTGGCACGGGCCATTCCTCCGGCGGCATAGCGGCCGAGTTGCAGGTCCGACAGCTCATTGGCGGCCTCTTTTTCGCTGAGATTGCCGGCCGGGTTGAGAACCTTGACGAGAGTTGCTTCGGTGGCCCGGTCGAGAAGCTCAAGGCGGGCGACGAAGACCCGCTCAAGTTTTTTGGGCTTCGGCGAGATTTGTAGGGGAACCATTTCGTCGGCAAAGCTCTGCGGGAGCACTGCCAAAATCCGGGTGCCGGGTTCGGTGAACCAAAGGTTGTCCCAGGTGGCCACCATTGCTTTCGCTTCGGCTTGGGTGAGTCCCTCTGCATGAAGTGCTGCAACCATCGCTTGGCGCATGTCTTCCGCCACTTCCATGGTGTCCTTTTCTTCCTCAGGGAAAGTGAGCGAGTGAACGTTCAAGGTCACTTTCGCTTTCGAGTCATACTTCATCCGCTTCAACCCATCAATGGTCGTCCAGCTGCTTTTTCCGTTGGAAACCCGGAGAGCGAAAAGCTTGGGGATGGTCTGATGATAGTAGCTGTAAAGTTGATACGATCCGGGAGTTGATTGCTCGACTGCCCTCAGGGGGAAGTTTTCGGAGTGGCCGGCGCCGCGGTAAAAGATGAAGTGGTCGATGGGAGAGGGGACGGGTTTCCCTTTGGCGTCCTTCGCTTGCTGATAGTTGGGAGGGAGTTGGCTGTAGAGCCATGCATCGGGGACCGCCCGAGCGGCGGCGTAGTGGCGTCCTTTTGCGCCGGGTGCTACAGGGACGAAGGACTTTTCGGCGGCATCGGGCGGGAGAAGGGTTCCGCGCCAAGTGGTGTTACCTGATTGCAGATAGTCATAGGAAGAGGGTGGGAAGACTTCGGTGATCTGACCAGAGGGGAAGGAAGCCGAGACCCGGACGTCCATCGCTTCCTTGGGGTAGAAGTAAAGGACCGGAGTCTCCATTCGGACGGAGTCAAGTTGAGTGAAAAGACGGTAAGCCCGGGCCTTGCCGAATGAATACGGTCTTTGCACGAAGTCCGGGAGATCGACGATCTTGTTGAGCGCCTGATACCAGCGGATGGTCTTTCCATCGGATCCCTGTAGAACCGTGAAGGTTCCCCATTCATGAACTTCGAGGTCGCCGGAGAGCACTTTCTCGGCGAATCCAGTTTGTGGCTGCTTTTTCTGATCCCTGCCCGACGCCGGGTGCCAGTGGTTGACGATGTAGGCCTTGTTGGCGGGGGTCCACTGCTCGAGGCGGTCGTCCTGATACCGGACCGTGATCCTCCCGTCTTCAATCTCGACTGTTCCTTCGGCGGTTCGGTTGGACTGGGTGACTTTGACGGTCGAACCTTCACCGAAGGTGCATTTTTGAACCACTCCGTTTTGGAAGACGACTTCGTGTTCTCCGGTTGGAAGAACGAGTGGCTTGGCCTCCTTAGCCAGCAGGCCTGATGTAAAAACTGTCGAG
>JASFWU010000219.1:0-5118 GCA_050049035.1 Akkermansiaceae bacterium
GACACCAATTGTAAAAATAGACGTCCACGAAGACACCAAACAACAACGGGTCACTGATGTCCTGAATGCACTTGCCGGAGAGGAAATCAAGGACATCACCTTTGTGGGATTCTAGGCAATCGATCCCGACCACTCTCCCTTGCAAGACCACTCCGCCGGAACTCGTATTCCGCCGCGATGGGTGTGTTCTTTTCCCTCTTTAAATGGCTCTTCGGAAAGATCTTCACCGTCGTTCTGATTGCCATCGCGATCACCGCATTCTTCTTCCTCAAGAACGCCGCCGACCATTGGATCGCCAAACAGGAGGTCCGCGCAAAGGAAGCGCGTGAGATCTATGAAGAAGCACGCGACCGGGCGGGCCCGCAGTTTTCCGCCCTGAAGAGCGAGGCCGATCTCGTCGCCCGCGAGATGAATGAGTATGGGAGAACGGTTGCCGACTCTGCCCGGAAGCTGAGGGAGCTCGAGGGAAAATGGAGAGGGTTCAAGGCCTTCTGGATCCCCGGAGGATACAACAAGGAGGATTGGTATCGCGAGAAACGGGAAGCCGAAGAGAAGAAACGGAAGGCCGAAGAAGCCATGGCCGCAGCAGAGGATAAGCTCGCCACCATGAACCAAAAGGTTGCCAATCTAAGGGCCACGATTCTGAACCGAAACGAACTTCGGGATGCCGAGAAGGACGCCGAGCGGGAACAACAGGAACTGGATGACCGCAAGCAATTGATTTCCGACCTGGAAGAGGATATCGACAGTGCGTGGCAGGAAGGAAAGGACCTAATCCTCACCACCATTGTCATTGTCCTCTTCGGGCCCTTTGTCTGGAAACTCTTCTGCTATTGGATCATCGGAGGCCTGGCCACCAAACTGGGTTACTTTCACTTGCGTGAGGGACCAGCTCCATTGCCCATTGCGGCGCGGGTGGGCGAAGGCAGTCCGGCGCTAAAAATTCCGCTGAAATCCGATGACACTCTCGTCATCAAGGAGCGCTTTTTGCAGGCCTCCAAGGACGACGTTGCCAAGAAAACCCAGTATGTTTGGAACTGGCATTACCCCTTTCTCAGCATCGTGGCGGGACTCATTTTTCTCACGAGAGTCCGAACCACCCGGGACTCCGGCGGCGTAACCTTGTCCTGCGATGACGACCCGGCAATCGAAGTCATTCGCGTCGATCTGGAAGAGGGCGAGGAACTGGTCATTCGCCCCGGTTTCCTGGTGGGTTACCTCTTTACCGGCGAGCCTTTGCAAATCCGGACCCGTTGGAACTTCGGTCTGCAAAGCTGGATGACCCTAAAGTTCCGCAGCTTTCTCATCGAAGGTGAAGGAGCGATCTTCCTCGCAGCGGGCCGGGGATTCAGTGAGGAGAAGATCGACTCCAGCCTCATCGTTGATCGCGACATTCCCGTTCTCTGGAATCCTGCATTGGGATTCCGGGCACGCCGCGCCGAGACTTTCTGGAGCTACGCTCTCGACAACAACAGCCTCTTTGATGACGAGTTCAAAGGCGAGGGCCTGGTCCTTTGCCAGCAGGTTCGCGGCTTCGGCGGAGGACGTGATGCCGAGTCCATCTGGTCGCGCTTTTTTGCCATGATCGGCAAGATCTTCGGGCTGTGATCAAACTCCTGAGACTGGATCAGCGGACGATGGAATTGAAGTCCGCGAATCTGAAAAAAGTGTACCACGGAAGACGCGGAAAAGACGGAAGCGGATAAGGAGACCGGAGATCTCCGTCACGGTTCACATTCCCTTTCGCGATCAGCAAGATTCAGCAGAGCCCCGGGGGATTCGTATCGATTGGAGGGGATTCGCGGACTCTACTCCGGACAACTGCAGTTCCGAAAACAGCAGATTGTCGGATACACGAAAAAACGCCCGGCCATTTCTGACCGGGCGTTGATGAATTTTGGAGTCAGGCTGATTTAGCCAAGACTCACGACTTCTTCCTCGCTTGGAGGAACTTCGTCGTCGCTCGGTGCGTCGGCCTTGGGGGCATCGCCACTCTTTTCTTCACGGAGAGCAGCTTTGCGGGACATCTTCACGCGGCCCTTGTCATCGACTCCGATGCACTTGGCAGTGATGATATCGCCTTTCTTGCAGACGTCCTCGACCTGATTGACGCGGCCTTCCTCGAGCTCGGAGATATGAACGAGTCCATCCTTGCCGGGCAGCACTTCCATGAAGGCCCCGAAGGTGGTGACGTTCATGACCTTGCCGGTGTAGGTCTTACCGACCTCGACTTCGGCGAACATCATATCGATCATGTTCTTGGCGGCTTCCAGCCCTTCCTGCTTGGAAGCATAGATGTGAACGGTGCCGTCGTCTTCGATGTTGAGCTCGGCTCCGGACTCGGCCTGGATGGCCTTGATGTTCTTACCACCAGGTCCGATCAGCTCACCGATGCGATCCTGCGGGATGGTCACGGTCTCGATGCGCGGAGCGTGCGGGCTCAGCTCACCTGGCTCGGTGATGGACTCGGCCATTTTTTCGAGAACCGCTCCACGTCCCTCCAGAGCAAGGTCGATGCCTTCCTCAAGGATGCTCAGCGGGATGCCGGGAAGCTTGAGGTCAAGCTGGTAACCGGTGACCCCTTCGCTGGTTCCACAGAGTTTAAAGTCCATGTCGCCGTAGAAATCCTCGGATCCGATGATGTCGAGAATGACCACGTGCTTGGTCATGTTTCCATCTGCGTCCTGCTCGGTGACAAGACCGGTGGAGATTCCGGCAACCGGACGGATCATGGGAACACCGGCGTCGAGAAGCGACATCGTTCCGGCACAAACGGTGGCCATCGAGGTGGAACCATTCGACTCCATGACTTCGGAACTCACCCGCATGGAGTACGGGAAGTCTTCTACGGAAGGAAGCATTGGTGCAATGGAGCGCTCGGCGAGAGCACCGTGACCAATCTCACGACGATTCATGCCACCGAAGCGACCGGTTTCACCGACCGAGAAGGGCGGGAAGTTGTAGTGAAGGAAGAAGTTCTTGGAGTCCTCACCACCGGCGTAGTTGTCGACGTAGAGTTTCTCGTCGGCGGGAGCCAGGGTGCAAATTCCCAGTGCCTGGGTCTCACCACGGGAGAAGATGGCCGATCCGTGAACGCGGGGAAGCGTTCCAACCTCACCGTAGAGCGGGCGAAGTTCGCGGAGGCTCCGTCCGTCAGCGCGGACGCCCTTCTCCATGATGGACACGCGGAAAGCTTTCTTCTGAATGTATTCGAAGACCTGCTCGATTTCAAACTCAGTGGTCTCGGGGAATTTCTCTTTGATGGCGGCTTCCACTTCATCGCGAAGAGCACCAACTTTTTTGCCGCGCTCCACCTTGGAAGCAGCGTAAATAGCGTCTTCGATGCGATCGCCGGCGACCTGGTAACCAATCTCGAGGAGATCCTCCTTGGCCACCGTGACGGTGTATTCACGCTTCTCCTTACCGGCCAACTTGACCAGCTCTTCCTGGGCTTCCACGATCTTGGTCACGGCAGCCTGGGCAAAGTGCAGGGACTTCTTGAACTCCTCATCGGGAACTTCATCAGCGGCACCCTCGATCATGATGACGTCCGTCTTGTTCCCCACGTAGATGAGGTCAAGGTCGGAGTCTTCGCGTTGTTCGAAGGTCGGGTTGATCACGAACTCTCCGTCGATGCGTCCCACGCGAACGGCACCAATGGGGCCGGCGAAGGGGATGTCGGAAATGGCGAGGGCAGCCGAAGCTCCGTTCATCGAGAGAACATCGGCGTCGTTTTCCTGATCGGCGCTCAGCAGGAGAGCGATGATCTGGGTGTCATAAAGATAGCCTTTTGGGAAAAGCGGACGCAGCGGGCGGTCCGTCATCCGGCAGGTCAGGATTTCTTTTTCGGTCGGGCGACCTTCACGCTTGAAGTATCCGCCGGGGAAAACACCGGCCGAGGAAGCGCGTTCCTTGTATTCCACCGACAGGGGAAACCAGGTTTGTCCTTCACGGACTTTCGTTTGCGAAACAGCGGTGACCAGGACGATGGTTTCTCCCATCTGGACGGTAACTGCTCCATCGGCCAGTTTGGCCATTTTGCCGGTCTCGATGACCAGCGGACTCGGCCCTACATCGGCCGTTACTTTCTGTATACTCATTGTCTTTTGTTTTGGAAATCACCCGGGACCCTCCCGGACGACTTTGTGTTTTGAAAACGAAACGTTCTTTCCGGTCTTTTGTTGGGTGGAAAGTCCGTCCCGTTGGAGTTGCCGCGGTCAAAATGCGGCAGCTCGTTTAAAGCAAAAGGGCCACAGTGTCATCCACCGTGGCCTTTTGCAGATCGTTTTATCGACGCAACTCCAGTGCCTTGAGCACCGATTGGTAGCGTTCTTCCGACTTGCCCTTGAGGTAATCAAGAAGCTTGCGGCGGCGCGCCACGAGGCGGAGAAGTCCCCGACGTGAGGCAAAATCCTTGTTGTGCTCATTCATGTGCTCGGTCAGATGCTTGATCCGCTGAGTCATGAGGGCAATTTGGTAGTCAGCACTACCGGTGTCGTTGTCACTTTGCTTGAAATCAGCAAGGTTGATTCCGTAATCGTTGGTCATTTTCTTAATAATCGGGATGGATCGAGCGGCTTCATTGCCGCCAAATCGTCCTTCGCGACGGCGGGATAGGTCAGGAATGGGAATAACTCAACCTTTTTCCGAAAAATCACATCCGCTTGGGGAAATCGGGAGCAATCACAGACTGCTCAATCATCCCATCCTGCTGGTAAAAAGTCAGGACGCCGTCCTGGTCACACTCCCAGACCTCATGCGCGCCAGCTTCAAAGTAGAGGCTGCGTTTCTCGTTCATTTCCGCTGCTGAATTCGAAGGCGAATGAATCTCAACGCAAATCTCTGGCGATTTGGCGTAAGGGGTGGTCATTCCAAACTCCTCAACAAACCCCGCTGACAGCCAAGCGACATCCGCAACCTTTGTGCTGTCCGAAGTCTCAATCGAGCATTCCGAAATGACCTCACCGCCAAGTTCCAGCAATCCATGGCCGATTCTCACTTTCAACGCACCCCGCCAGTTTGAAGCCGGACTCATGACAATTTGCCCATATTTGTTGAGTTCAATCTTGTAAGGCAGATCTTGCAAATTGGGGTCGTTACAAACTTCCTCCAAAGTCA
>JASFWU010000220.1:0-5105 GCA_050049035.1 Akkermansiaceae bacterium
CCTCATCGGCGGGAGCTATTTCTTCTCCAAAGCTATTGCTGCGATCCGTCACCGCACCATTCACATCGACCTTCCGATCGCGCTGGGATTATTCTTCGCCTACGGCGGCTCCCTAATCGGCTGGGCCAGCGGCGAGAATCATCTCCTTTATTTTGACTTTGTGGCAACTTTCACGGTGCTGATGTTAGGAGGCCGTTACCTTCACTTGGCAGCATCTGAACGAGCGCACAGCCAACTCCAGGGCCAGTCGGCGATTGCCACTGAAATCACCATGAGTGACGGCTCACGCAAGGCCACCTCGGCACTTCTTGCCGACGAGACCTTCACCATCGGGGCCGGCCTGGCTTTGCCCGTCAGCGCGACACTCCTCAGCCCGTCACAGGACTTCTCACTCGCTTGGATGACCGGAGAACCGGATCCCCGCTTCTTCAAAACGGGCGAAATGATCCCGGCTGGAGCAGTGCCACTGGGAAATGGAGAGCTATCCCTCAAAGCCTCGGAACCTTGGGCGGACTCATTGGTGGCTCGATTGACCCGTGAAGAAAGCCGCCAGGCCTCGGTTCCTGCCGTGCAAAAAGTTCTCAAATATTACCTCGCCACCATCATCATCATCGGTCTCGCCACCGGCATCGTCGGAATGATCCTCGATCAACCCCCACTCACCGCACTGCAACGAATGATCTCGGTCTTCATCGTCTCATGCCCTTGCGCGATCGGAGTGGCGATTCCTTTGGTTGACCGCCGCGCCGCTTCAGCGATGGCCGGCCTGGGGGTTTTTGTTCAAAACCCCGCTCTCTGGAGTTCTTTGACCCGGATCAGACATCTCATTTTTGACAAAACAGGAACCCTGACTCTTGAAACACCTGAGTTGATTCGACCGGAACAAATCGAAGAGCTTCCTGTCGATGCCCGCGAAGCTCTTCATGCCCTGACCCACCGGTCGCTTCACCCGCTTGCCCGGGCGTTACGCTCGGGAAATCTCCATTCATCCGAATCCATCCCGGATGCACAAGACCACGCCGGACTCGGGGCACGGGTGAAGATTGACGGAAGGCATTGGACCCTTGGAAAGCCTGGCTGGCGGGGACGCGAGACCTTCGAAACACTGCCCACCGAAATTCTCTCATGCGAACTCGCTTGCGAGGGAGAGCTTGTCGCGACTTTCCAGTTTCGCGAAACGCTCCGTCCGAGCGCCCGGCAGGCCCTTGCAAAACTCTCGCCGTCCCATCAACTCCACATCCTTTCCGGCGACCAGGATGAAAGGGTTCAAAGTCTGGCTCAGATGCTCGGTGTCCCGGGATCGCAAACCCATGCCTCCCTTACTCCAGACGAAAAGGCCTCCCTCGTGCAATCCCTTCAGACCTCGCTCTATCTTGGAGATGGCATGAACGACACCCTGGCCTTCTCCGCCTCCACCATATCGGGAACCCCGGTTGCCGATCGTTCGCTCCTCGACCGACGTTCCGATTTTCTCTTCACCTGCCCGGGGCTTTCCTTCCTGCCCACTCTGTTCTCCATGGCGAGGTGGCGGCGGCAAACGGTGACCCTCATTCTCGCTTTCACCATTGTCTACAACCTGGCTGCCGTCACCGCTTGTGTCCTCGGTCACATGACCCCTTTGGCCGCCGCCGTTTTAATGCCTCTTAGCTCCATCGCCAGCCTCCTCATTGCCCGCCGCGGCTTTGGTGAAAAGGCCCAAAAAAACGAGTCCCGTAACCCTGCTTTGGTTCCGGCTACCGGATAAGTCTCAAAGGGAACAAATTTCTAACCATCCTTGATTTCAGGCCCATCTTTTTTCAGAATGCCGGAAGCAAGGAGATGGTCGGAAAAACTCTTCAGAACTTTGAGAAGCTTGTCTTTGAGCGACTAGCGAAGTCCGACGAATACAAGTCCTATCACGAGGCCTTCCGTCTCGCCACCGGCCTTCCGCTCCGCTTCCTAAGACGGGACGAGGAATGGTGTTTGACGGCACCAAGCGAGAATCAAAGTCCCTTCTGCGAAATCATCAACAAATGCGAAAGTGCCTGTGCGGCCTGCATTGAGACGAACAAAAGACTGATTGACCAAGTAGAAGTCAACGGCCCGACGACCTGCGGGTGTTTCTCCGGCATGTGCGCCAGTGCGGTTCCGGTTCGTCTCGGATCCACCACCATCGGCTTTCTCAAGACCGGCCAGGTCTTTCGCCAACAACCGACTGAAGATGATTTCAAAAGAGTGATTGGTGGGTTGGAAAAAAATGGCTTCGATCCCCAAATGAAGGAGGTGGTTCACGACGCCTACTTCAAAACCAAAACCATCGACCCACGGAGATACGACAGCATGGTCCTTCTTCTGCAGACCTTTGCCGATCAACTTTCACGCCACGCGGAGAACCTGGTGGTCATCATGGATGGAAGCGAACCCGAGGCCATCGCCCGCGCCCGACGTCTCATCCACGCCAAACTCGACGAACCCATCAGCCTGGCCGAACTCGCCCGCGCCGCCGGTCTCAGTGAGAGCCATTTTTGCCGGACCTTCAAGGAGGTTACCAAACTGACCGTGACCGATTACGTCACTCGCGCCCGCATCGCGACCGCCCGGAAGGAGCTCCTGCGACCGGCCACACGGGTTTCCGACATTGCCTTTCAAGTGGGCTTCCAATCCTTGTCGCAATTCAACCGGTCCTTTGCCAAGATTGTGGGCTGCTCGCCTACCAAGTTCCGCGAAGCCGAACTGGCCAAGGCGCAGAGATAACCACCCTGCCTTATGGAACGCCGTGAACTCCTGAAAGCGATGTCCGCCTCGCTGGGCGCATCGATTGCACTTCCCGAAAGTGTTTTTGGCCGATTGGCCGAGCCTTTTGATCCCAACGATCTCAAGTTCTTCCGTCCACGCGAACGAGCACAGGTGGCCATGATTGCAGAGGCAATCATTCCCCGCACCGACACGCCCGGTGCCATCGACGCAGGGGTTCCGGGTTGGATCGAGGTCATCGTGCAGGATTGTCTTCCGGCCGAAGACCAGCAGGTCATTCAGGAAGGACTGGCCGACCTGATGCGCCGTTGCCAAAAGGAACACGGGAAGGATATCGGTCAGCTGGAACCCGACCAGCAGGTGGCTTTTCTGACCAAGATGCACAAGGACACGCTCCGCGAGAAGCAGGAGGCCCGAAAAGCCGGTGAGAATCCCCGCCGGACTTTCCTGGAACAATTCAAGGACCTCACCAAGTTCTGTTTTGCCAGCTCCGAAGTCGGTGCCACCGAAGCCTTCGAGTTTGTCTACGTTCCCGGCCAGTGGATTCCGTCCATGCCCTTGAAAGAGGGGCAAAAGGCCTGGGCTCTCTAATTTTTCAGCACCATGAACATCAGCAGCAAAGGAAAAGCCTCACACACCTTTGATGCCATCGTGGTGGGATCCGGAATGTCAGGTGGATGGGCAGCGAAGGAGCTCTGTGAGAAAGGACTGAAGACTCTCGTTCTCGAGCGAGGTCACGATCTCAAGCATATCGTCGATTACAAGACGACCAATTCTCCCCCGTGGAAGCTGAACTGGCTTAACAAAACACCGCTGGAAACCAAACGACAGCAGCCCAAACAATCGACTGTCTGGGCGGCCTCACGTCCCAGTTCCTCCTACCTTTTCGTCGATGATCTCGATCATCCTTACGAAGAGAAACAGCGCTTCGACTGGATCCGCGGCTACCACACCGGCGGGCGTTCGGTGATGTGGGGGCGTCAGTCCTATCGGTTGAGCGAGATGGACCTCCAGGCCAATGCCAAAGATGGTGTCGGCATCCCCTGGCCCATCAGCTATCAGGAGCTTGCCCCCTGGTATTCCTACGTAGAGAAATTTGCCGGGATCAGCGGCTCCAAAGAAGGACTTCCCCAGTTGCCCGACAGCGAGTTCCAACCACCGATGGGGCTGACCCCGCCCGAGCTTGATCTCAAGGCCGCGATCGAAGGCAAGTGGAAGGATCGCACTCTCATTCCGGGACGAGTGGCCCACTTGACGGCTCCCACCAAGGAGCAGCTGGCTCTGGGACGCGCCAGCTGCCAATACCGCAACATCTGCCGCCGCGGGTGTCCCTTCGGAGCCTACTTCAGTAGTCAGTCCGCCACTCTTAAGGCGGCCGAGAACACCGGTAAAATGACGCTGCGTCCTCATTCCATTGTCCATTCGATCATTTTTGACGACAAGACAGGCAAGGCCGTCGGGGTGCGCTTGATCGACGAAGTCACCTTCGAAACGACCGAGTTTTTCGCGAAGATCATCTTTCTCAACGCTTCCACCATCGCCTCGACGGCGATCCTGATGAATTCCCGTTCCAAACGTTATCCCGAGGGAATGGATGAAAGCGGTTCGCTGGGACGACATTTGATGGATCATCATCTGGGCGCCGGTGCTGGTGCCACCCTCGATTCCCATCAGGACAAGATTCATTATGGTCGACGTCCGACCGGATTTTATGTCCCTCGCTTCCGCAACCTTCCCGGTCTGGAGAAGCGCGACTATCTGAGAGGCTTTGGTTACCAAGGGGGCGGAATGCGGGCCCGCTGGACGCGCTTTATCGATGGCTTTGGAGCCGATTTTAAGAAAGAACTGACCTCATTTGGTCCATGGAGAATCTCGATGGGAGGATTCGGAGAAACCCTGCCCTACGCCGAAAACCGGATCACCCTCAGCAAGGACAAGACCGACCAATGGGGCCTCCCGCTTGTGGTTGCCGACGCTTCGTTCAAGGAGAACGAATTGAAGATGCGCAAGGACATGGCCAACGATGCCGGCGAAATGCTTGAAGCGATGGGCATCAAAAATGTCGGGACGTTTAATGGCACGCCCTGGATGGGACGAGGCATTCACGAAATGGGAACGGCTCGAATGGGAGGATCGCCAACGGAATCCGTCCTCAACAAATACAACCAGGTCTGGGGTGCCAAAAACGTCTTCTGCACCGATGGTGCCGCCATGGTTTCAAGCGGCTGCCAAAATCCATCCCTTACCTACATGGCCCTGACAGCCCGCGCGGCCGACTATGCCGTGAGTGAGATGAAGAAGGGGAACCTTTAGAAGTCCGTTGATTGGTTTGACAGGTGGTATCAACGAGGAGTATCTGCTTGGATGATTCA
>JASFWU010000240.1:0-4768 GCA_050049035.1 Akkermansiaceae bacterium
GGCATAACGGAACATTCCGACTTCGTGAGCGGTGGTGGCATCTCCCCAACGCTGGCTGAAACGAAAATCGACGCTGGCTTTCATCGTTCCAGCCTTGGTCTGGTCAAACTCGGTCTTCCACCGCTTCAAAGCCGTCGCTAGCGGTTGGGTGCCGTTCTTCGTCCCCATCACCAGCACTCCGTCTTCATGAATGGTGGCGGAATACCCTTCGAAGTCCCCTTCCTTCACTGTTCTCGAAACTTCGGCCCAGTATTGATCGAGCTCTTTGAGTCGGCCGACTTCATCACCCAATTCCTTGACCCTCAGATTTCTCCAAAGAACCTTGCCACTCTTGGCCTTGTGAACCTGAAGACCGAAGTATCCCTTGGTAAATTTCCCGTCTCCCACCCAATGAGCCGCGGGAACCCCGTTCAACCAGGATTTCACCGTCTTACCCTTGGCCATGACGGTGACCCGGTTCCAGCCTTCCTTGTTCAGTGAACCTCGTACTTTGGCATGAGCTTTCAACCAGAGAGGATACCAGTAGCCCCCGCAGCTCTGGCCATAGATCCCGCCGGACCAACCACGCTTGTTATTGACTCCTTCCATCTCGACCTGGGGACCGAAAACCTTTTTCCCGTCTTCCAGTTGGGCGCGAAACATCACTCCGGAGTTGAGATCTTCCTCCCACTTCATTTCGCAGGTGAAAATGAAGTCCGTGTAGTCGCGCTTCTTGGTCGAAAGATAACCGCTCCCCTCGCCCGGCACGCAGGTTCCGATGACCATACCATCTTGAAATTCAAATTTCTGTTTCCCTCCGTGCAGTTCCCAATCGGAAAGATCCTTTCCATTGAGCAGGGAAACAAACCCGGTCTTGAGATCGGGCTCAGCGTCGGTGTTTAGCAACATCTCGCCCGGCTTGGGCGCGTTGGCCTGCTTCCGATACTTGCCCAACCAGGGCTTTTGCGATGGATCAATTTCACCGGACACTGCCATCCCGAGGCCTAACAGAACCATTGCTCCAAACAGGATCGTGTTTTTCATGCGGGAGTTTCTAACGGGAACAACACCCTGTTGCCAACCTTCAACCGAAGACGGGGTTCGGCTTCCAAAGCAGGATTGCAAAAGTGGCGGGTTCTGTGACGCTTCTTCCCCGGTGAAACCTCTTCTCCTCAGCTTCGCTCTCACGATCTCTTTTTTGCATGCCAATCCCGAAGGATGGGATTGGAGGGAGGCTTTGCTGAAGGCCGAGGGAATCGAAGACACTCCCGAAGCCATGCGCGCCGCCCTTGAGCAACCCAAGGCTCCGGCCGAAGAACTGAACCAGACGCTCAGTTTACTGGCCTCCGATGAATTCGACGTTCGTGAGAAGGCCCAAAAGGAACTCCTTCGCCGCGGCGAGGCCATTTACCCGTGGCTTCGACAGCAGGAGAAGCATCCGCAACCGGAAGTTCGCCGTCGGGTGCAGTCGATTCTCCGGAGAATGGGGTTGGACGAGCGGAAAAGCCGGGAAGAGGCACTCCAATTCGCCCTTCGTTCGCTTTTGGAAGAGGGGCAAAACCGACGACGAGATACCGGGAGCCGTTTTTACGAGTGGTTTGGAGACCCGTCCAATGATGTCAGCAAGGGCTATCACCTTTTCGAAATGGACCGGACCGTCAAGCGAGGAGGCAAGGTGTCCGGTGGTGTTCTCCGACTCGAGGGAAACGGTCTGGAGGACGGCGAACAGCGGTTCGTTCTTCGCTCCAAATCATGGCCGGGACGAGATGACTTCGGAACCCACTTTACCGTGATCGCCAGACTTGGTGGTGAAGCCGACGGCTCCGGCTCATGGCATCTTGGTGTGTCGATCGGCAAGGTCCGGGCACTCTATCATCCTCTTTACCGAGGAGGTGGATTTCGATTCGAGGAGATTCGCACCACCAAATATCTCAGCAATCTCAATGGCGATCTTGGTTTCACCCCCGACGGTGATCCACCTGAGTCGATGAAGATCGAAGTTCGTCGTTTGCCTGCGGGAAAGACAAGCCTCACAGTCACGATCACGCAAGGTGGTGAATCCCCCAAGGTCTTCAAAAAGGAACTCGTGGTGGCTAATGATGTCATCGGCCCCCTCCATCAAATCAGTCTGGACCGAAGCGGAAGAAGAGGAGGCGAAGCCTTCTTTAGCGACCTCCAGGTGACATTACACAATTGATCAGGCCTCGATCTTTTCCGGAGTGTCGCGCACGACTGATCCTTCCACGGTCACGCGGAAGCAATACTGCCCCTGCAGCTCGCGGATCGCTACAATATTCAGCCGGGTCAGCAGGTAGATGTCGGTTTCGTGCGCTTCAAAATCCTTCATTGGGACCCAGGCCTCGCGGGCCGCGAAGTGACGCCGCGCTGACTCCATGCGATCTGCAAACTCCTCGGTCGCGGGCATTCGAACGCTCCAGTCGTCGACGATCTTTTGCATCCAACCCGGTCCCGCCAGGATCAAGGCGAGGAACCCCTGTCCAATCTGTCCGTAGTCCTGGTTACTCAGGCTGCCCAACCTCATCCCGGCCTTCCGATACGGTTTCTGGGCAATTTTCTCCCAGTCCTGCGGTCCCTTGACCTTCAAATGCCAATGACCCCAGGCAAAGACGGCGAAAGAGAAAACGGACGCAAAAATGATGGCAGGAGGTTCGAGGTCCCGGGACCGCGTCACGATCGAGGAGAGGAGCCAGGCAAAAACAAACACCACCAGAAAAACCGCGGAAGCCCCGAGAATGGAAAGGGCAATCCTCCCGAGGCACCGCCAGTTGTGCCGGCGGATATAGTTCGGAGTAATGATGACGGGTTGTCGGGACATCTGGCCTGAAAAGGGAACGCACCAACCGCCCCATCCCTTAGTCTTGCCAGGGAGAGAAAATCTTCAACAACGCATATGGTTGTTTCTCCTTGGGAACTTCCGGGGCGAAAACCTTCAGCGTCTTGCCGGTCGATGAAAAATCGATCTCTTTTGCCCGCCCCCAAAGCTCGCCGTCGACCTCCACCGGAACCTCTTCTTCCGACACCACCGTTAACCCCTCGGCCTGCACGTATTCCACGGTGTCGCTTGAAGTTTCCGGATCAATCCCGCCCTTGAGCAATCCGGCAAAGGAATCCTTCACAAACTGATAACCGGCTTCCTTGAAAACAATGACATCGAGAAGTTTGTCGTTGTTATCAGCTCCTTTGAAGAGGGGAAACTGACCACCGTAAAGCGAACCGTTGCCAACCAGCAGGGCTATTCCCTCCAGCTCACGACCGTCTCGGCATCTGACCTTCAAAAGCGGTGGAGTGGCACGAAGAACTTTTGTTGCGGCAAACAAGTAGGCGAGAGGTCCGAAGCGCTTTTTGCTCTCCCAGGACGTCTCCTCGATCACCTGGGCATCGAATCCCACTCCGGCCATTTGCACGAACGGAGCCCCATTCATTGCAAACAGATCCACCTCGAGGATGTTCCCGTCATCGATCACATCCATGGCATTTTCCAGGCGGTCGAAGGGAATCCCCATCTCGCGGGCGAAGACGTTCATCGTGCCGGTTGGAAAAACCCCAAGCGCGGTCCTGGATCCGGCCAGTCCTTCAATGACCGCATTCAAGGTCCCGTCACCACCGGCCGAAATGACCAACTCTTCACCCTGTGCGGCAAATTTTCGGGAAAGGTCGATTGCCTCTTCCCTGCTCCGTGTGGCGTAGATGGTAAAGCGGGTGGCATTCGCCATGACAAACTTGAGTGCCCGCCTTCCCTTCTCCCCCTTGGCTTTGGGGTTAAGAATCAACGGGTAACGTGGAGGAAGCTCGCTCATGATTCCTTCTGAGGGACAGGAAACCCCATTCGCTCCAATTGGTCCAGAACCAAGGAAACCGGAAGGCCCACGATGTTGTCAAAATCCCCTTCGTATCGCTCCACAATCATTTCGCCATGATGCTGGATGGCGTATCCTCCGGCCTTATCAAGCACAGGGACTTTTTCAAGATACTCCGCGATCACTTCGTCGGAAAATGAACGAAATTTCACGTACGAACATTCCACAAACTCCACCACCCGATCTCCACAGGCCACGACCACCCCGGTAATCACTTCGTGAACGCGTCCGCGGAATTCCCTGAGGTTTCCCGCAGCTTCTTCGAGACTCTCTGGCTTGCCGTATACTTTTCCACCCAATGCCACCACGGTATCCGCCCCGATCACCACGGCCTTGGGCCTCGCCAGGGAAACCGCCATGCACTTCAAACGCGCATTGGCCAACGCAAGCTCTCGGGGGGGAAGATCGTCACCTGACAATTCCTCGACGGCAGGTGATTCGATCTGAAACGACAACCCGGTCGAAGCCAGCAACTCGCGACGGCGAGGCGAGCCCGAAGCCAGAATCAACTCCCAATTCACCCCTTCTTCAGACAAACCAATCACAACAAAGACACTCGGAACAAAGCTTGCAGTTACCCTTTCGCAACCTGCTTTGATGATGACGCTCGGAGGACACAAAGCGAGCACATTGCCCGTAAAACACTCAGGCTTTCAACCAGCAATAAAGGGAAATCACGGCGACCCCGATCAGGTTCAGGATCACCCCCTCCCTCATCATTCGCGGAACGGTGAGATGGCCGGAGGCAAAGACAACCGCATTGGGAGCAGTGGCGACCGGCAACATGAAGGCACAACTGGCGCTCAGAGCCGCCGGCAACATCACCACGACCGGATCGAGATCATTGGATTGAGCCACCGAAGCCAGGATGGGCATCACCAGAATTGTGCTCGCGGTGTTGCTGGTGAGCT
>JASFWU010000222.1:0-5084 GCA_050049035.1 Akkermansiaceae bacterium
AGCCCCGTTTTTGTCGGCATAGGCCTGGGACTGCAAAATGATCTCGCCGTTTCCGGCCTTGAGGCGGAAGTGAAATTTCCCGGTCTTTTCGCTTTTGAAGAGTTCGTACATTTTTTCAGGGTGAATCGCTCGATTGAGACACGAACCGTCGTTCCTTGTCAGCGAAAGAAAGCAAAAAAGACCCGGCACCTGTCCTAAGGTGTCGTCCTGACAATCACTCGCGCGAACCGGATCGGGTTTGGGGCTGAAGCAGGAACTGGCGCGCGCCAATGACGGAGGGTGGTGTCGTTGTCTTCCCGAGTGGATCCGAGATAAAGCACTCCTCCCTGTTGCCACGAAACGAGGTCGGAGGAAAACTCGACCACAACCTGGGCGTCGTCCGCTCCGGTCCTGCCCGCCACCGAAGCCACCAGCCAATTGTCAAACGAACCGTTGTCTTCGAGATTCTGAATCGAAAGGCTGATCCCGTCGAGAGGATCCACCAGAGCGTATGACATCAGCTCCCCGGGAGTTGATCCATTGAAGGGAACCGAGTCCAGGGTCCCCGGACTTCCTCCCGGGGCCGTGCTTGCCCGCCAGCTGGCCGGGTCACCGCTGTCGGGATTGAAATTCGGGCCCGCAATGGTGAGCGAGAAACCCTCGCCATCGGCAGAGCTGGGCCAGGGAAGGCGGTCGTCGTAGCTGAAGTCCTGGATTGGAAGACGATCGCGACCCAACAGCAGGATGCCTTCGCCACCGTTGTTTAACTGTCCGGAGTAGACCCCGGCCACCGGAAGACCGGTCCCAAAAGCTGCCTCGAATCCGGCCAGATCGGAGACCAAAAGAAGACGTTCGCCAGGGGCCAAGGTGGCATCGACCGGGAAGCTGAATGAAATCCCGCCGGTGAAGTCGACTCCGGCCAGGCTGATGGTTTCGCTGCTGATATTCATCAGCTCGATGAATTCCGAATCCTCGGAAGCTCCCGGTGGGTTGTAGAAAATCTCCGAGATGACGAGGTTGTCGGAGGTGGCGGGGACCCCCGTGATGAAGGTCGCCTCGCTGAGAGCACTCCATTCGTTCCCGTCGAAGCTTCGTGCAAGAACCGTGGTGGTCGCATTGATTGGTCCCGTGCCGGCCGGGCTGTTCAGCCGCGTCACTTCAAGAGAAAGGTCCAGTCCCATGTCGCTGCTGGCGGCATTGCCGTTGTGCAATTCAACCGCGAGGACATTGGTGCCGTCGACAAATGCCGAGGAGTCGAAGGTAAAGGAGTCAATGTTTCCTTCCCTGACATTGCTGTCGCTCAGTGAAGTGGTTTGAAAATTGACCGCACCGTCGGGCATGTTGTCGCGGGCAATCTCAACCCCGTTGAGATAGACGATGGCCCCTCCGTCGGACATCACGTTGACGGTTGCTTCCGTGATTCGGTCGGAATTGTTCATCTCGAAGTCCTTGCGGAAGTATATGGTGAGGTGTCTCTCGGGATTGATGGGAGGTCCGCCCAGAGGAAAGTCATTGATGGTGCCGTAGCCCAGTGGTGCGGTGCCGGTTGCCCAGCCTGAATCATCGAAGTCACTGGCCTGCCAGGCCTGCCCCTGGTCGCTCCCGTCATCCAGATACTTCCAGCCCGCTGCTCCAAAACCGACCGGTGTCAACTCACTGACCGAGCCGTCGATTTGAGTTGCCGACGGATTGATGGCTCCTCCCGGAAGCCGGGGATCGGTTCCGTCGGTGGTGAAGTAGATATCGCCCGCTTCATTGGTGAGGGAAGGGGTGAAGCCGACCGGAATCTGCCCGCCGTGTTGGCTGAAGACCGGCGGATCGATGTCCGGGTAAAGATTGGAAGCCCGGAGCTGGTTGATTGTGATCGGGGTGCGGTTGGGAAACCACACGTTGAACTCGCGATTGATCCCGTTGTCGAAATCAACGAGCGTTCTGGGGTTGCTGTCGACATGGTCCCCCCATTTGGCGCTTTCCGCCTTGAGCGCCGTCCGGATCCCGTCCGCCCGTGCCTGCCAGAGCGCCCGGGCATTCTCCGGCGTGAGGGCGCCATCATTGAAGAGGTGCTTGTAGACTCGATCAGCAAACCGGAGGGCATACTCGGGATTGCTTTTGAGCCAGTTGTTGATCGAGGTCGGCCGTTGTTCCGCACCATTGCGGGGATGCGTGATCGAATTGATATTGAGATTACCGGTTGAGAGTCCGTTTAGCCCCGCCCGCTCGGCATCGTGACAAAAGAACATGTATTTGCCGGGAGGATTGATGCGCCGCATCGCGCGGACATTGTTCTGGTCCCAGTCGGTGTTCCCCGCATGAAAATTAAGAACGAGGTAGTCGATGAACCGGTCCAGGTCGATGAACTGTTCGACGGTGGCCAGGTCGCCGGCCTGGGCTGCATCCAGGACGGTGCGCCAGCTGTCGAGCATACGTGAGCTGACCTCGGACGGAGTTCCGTTGATCACTTCGATGTTGTTGCCTCCGACAATCCGGAAGCCCTCCCAGTCGTCATCCTCACCCCCGAAGCGCTCGGAAGCCCATTCCTCCTCGATCCTTTCAAACAAGTGGTGAACTCCAAAGTAGAGTCCGTTGAAGTAGACGTGAACTTCGCGTTGCAAGGCTTCGGGGTAGCCCATGGCAAACAGCGCGTCGCGGAACCACTGGTCACGAATATACATCGCAAACTGCCGAACCTGCGCGGTGGGGTGCACCCACGAGTTACCGTTTCCTCCCCGGAGAATGATCTGGTTGAACCTCTCGGTCGGAGCGTCCGAACCAAAAAGAGGAAAATTCAGGCGTCCTGCGCCATACTCGTTCCGGAAGGCGAGGCGGAAGTTGTGTTTGCCGCGATTGGGGCTCCGCGAAGCATTTCCGTTCATGCGCATTCCGGCGTTGAGCTGGATGGGGCTTCCATCCGCGAAATCCATTACTTCAACCGAAACCGGTCGTTCGGAAGCGGGTCCGGCGTCCTGTGGATTGACCTGAATACCGGTTTGTTGGTCGAAGAGGTTGTCGATATCGGTGACAATCGAGATGGTGGGAATATCCCGGAGGGCTTCCTTCAATTCCGTTCGGCTGTAGACCGGTCCGACGACCTGGGGGTCCATTTCAAAGTCACCCGGGATGCTTGCTCCGCTTCTGCTTCGCCACGGCAGGGGGTAGCCGGACGGCCGGGCCGGTTGATCGAGGACGTCATCGAGGAAAAGGTAGCTCTGTGTGTCCACATTCGAAGGGCGGAGACCATTCTTAACGGCCATGGCCCGCAGGACGGTGGTTGTTTGAATGTTGACGGAAGCTGCCGGAGAAAGACCCGGGGAGGCATCGATGCGGGTGCCGTTTTCAAGCGTCGGGGTGCTGCCATCGGTGGTGTAGATGATGGAGGCGTCGGGAGTCGGGCTGGTGATCGTGACTTGAAAGGGGGCGTCAAAAAATCCGCGGTCGATGTCAAACGAAGTGTCCCCAACCAGACCGGTGAACTCGATCCCTTCGTTCGGAGCACCGGGAGTCGGGCTGATGAGGTAGCCTCCCTGGAGCCCGCCCGAAAGGTCCTGGGTTTCTCCCCGCAGTTTGGGAACCAGAAGGACATCGGAGCTCAATGCGCTGGAATTGAGCATTTGAAACGAAAGCACGTTCTGCCCCTGACGGAGTTTCCCGGCAAAATCCACGGGGAATACTTCCATGACATCGTCGATCCGAATCTCTCTTTGGGTGGTTGCTCCGGAATCAAAAGAAAGGGGCAGGGGAATGTTGGAAGAGGCGATGAGTTCGCCATTGAGATAAGCCGCAAAACCATCTTCATAGAAGAGGTCGAGGTCCATGGTGACGACTTCGGAAGGGTCTTCGACCTGGAAAGGGATGCGAATGAAAGCGCTCGCTGATGTATTGAACATGGCACTTCTGGTATCTCCTCCCGCTCCGATGAAGCCTGGAAAGTCGTAACCGAAACCGAGTCCGGTCTGGGCCTGGGTCCAGCTGGAATCATCAAACCCGATCTGCTGCCAGGAATCCCCCGGGTCGCTGGTCGGGACGGTCCAGGTGGCCGCGGTGGGCCATGGAACAAAGGTGACTTCCTCTCGATTTGAATTGGTTCCCCGGCCGTAGGCCTCACCAAAAAACTGAGTGGGGTAGGTTGCGCCGAAATCACTGAGAACGGTAAAACCATCGGAGGCAATCAGACCCAGATACTCGCCATTGGCTGCCAACGAAAAATTCGTATGAAGATCGTTTGCCGAAACCGTGCGGTCCTTTCCTGATGCGAAGACAACGAGGTATCCGCCAGCGGGAATGGTGACGTCTGGCATCGCCCATTTGGTGGGGTTGTTCGAGTTGTCTGTCAGATACAGGCCGCCGGTGGAAACTTCAGTCTGCCCCGGATTGTGAAGTTCGAGCCAATCCGAGGCGTCTCCGTCGGGATCGAGAAACGAGCCGTCGTTATCGGCCACGAATTCATTGATGCGCAGTTGTCCGTTCGCAAAACCACTTAAAGCCAGAGATCCGGCAAGGCTCAGAAGTCCAGCCGGGAGACACCTTTTCGTCATCTGTGCACGGTGGCTCTTTCGGCCTTGGGCGGCAAGGTCAAATGCCTAACCGAAATGAGCCTCAGGCCAGAATGGGCTTTACGACATGACCATGCACGTCGGTGAGTCGGAAATGACGCCCCTGGAATTTGAAGGTGAGACGCGTGTGGTCGATCCCGAGGAGGTGTAGAATGGTCGCCTGCAAATCGTGAATGTGCACGGCATCCTCATGGTATTTGTGTTTGTCGGGAGAAATGGTCGCACCCGATTTGTCGACGAGGTTGTACCCGTAGTCGTCAGTCTGTCCGAACGAGAAGCTGGGCTTCACCCCGCCTCCCGCCATCCACATGGTGAAGCAACGGGGATGGTGGTCGCGTCCGAAGTTTGAGTCGTTCAGTTTGCCTTGTGAGTAATTGGTTCTCCCGAATTCGCCACCCCAGACCACCAGGGTGTCTTCGAGCATGCCGCGTTGTTTGAGATCCGACACCAGGGCTGCCGATGCCTGGTCAGTCTCGCGACATTGTTTCGTGAGACCTCCCTTGAGTCCCCCGTGTTGATCCCATCCCTGGTGGTAAAGTTGAATGAATTTCACTC
>JASFWU010000223.1:0-5073 GCA_050049035.1 Akkermansiaceae bacterium
CTTTCCTGACGATCGTTCAGATGAGCGGCTCCGGCAAGAGCACGCGCTTGAGAGTAGCTCGTTGGTCGAATGGTGACTTCGCGGGGCTCCTTGTCTTTCTTACCCTGCACGGACAGGACGATGTCGCGATCGAGACGGCCATTGAGCAGGCGGGTCAGCGAAGTCTTGGAGCCCAGTTTTTCTCCATCAACCGCAACGAGACGATCTCCTACCGAAAGGCCGCTTCCAGGGCGATCGGCCGGACCGTTGGGATGAACAAAGGTGACTTTGCGAGTGGCATCGAGCCGGACTCCGAGGTGGGGAGTCGAGTCGCGCCAGGCTTCATTGAATTTCCACTCGTTCGGGAAGTCCGAAGGATAAAAGCCCATGTGGGAGGCGTTGAGTTCACCGAGCATCAGCGACATGATTCGCCCATAAGTCGACTTGCAAGTGGCCTGCCCGGCCGCGGCTTCATACTTGGTGCGGATGGCATCCCAATCGCGATTATTCATCGCGGGGTCGTAGAATCGATCACGCAAGGTGCGCCATGCCATGCGAAGCCCCATCCGCTGGTGCTGGGCGCGATCCCGCTCGTAGTTGAGCTTGAAGGGATAGGTAGTGACTTTGCCGCGAGTCAGGAAGGCGGGCACGCCACCGGACAAAAAGTAGATTTTGTCGGTTTCGCGATATCGAAGAATGGTTCCCGAAGCTTTCACCATGACGGCGGGCTTGGCTCCGGCTTTGGCGGAGACCCGGTAGATGCTTCCGCCGGACTGGAAAATAAGGTTTTTGGAGTCGGGCATCCACTGAAGGCCGCCGGGGCGAACTCCACTGAGCTTGATGCGCTGAATGCGTTTTTGAATGTCCTCGAAGTCGATTTGAAGCCCCGGATCGGCTTTCTTTTCTGGCTTCTTCTCCTCTTTTTCGTCGGCCTTCTCCTTGTCGTCTCCCTCCTTTTTTTCGGGTGGATCTTCCTTGTATTGCGGATCCTTGGCCATGGCCTTGCGGGCGGACTCGAGACGGGCATCTCGGTCACTCCGGAAGTGAGTTTCGCGGTTGAGATGAACGAAGAAGAGATCGGTTTCGGTCGAGAAACGCCGTCCCACAAAAGCGAGGGTCTTGCCATCGGGAGACCATCGGGGGCCATAGTCCGAATCAGGGTGACGGCTGACGTTGACCGGATCGCTCTTTCCGTCGGTGGCGACGATGAAGACATCGCTGTTGTAGTTTTCGTCTTCGGCGGAGTAGGCGAGGTACTTTCCCTTGGGAGACCACACGTAGGACGGAGAGTTCCAGCGCTTGAGCAGGGGACGGGCTTCCGAACCATCGGGCTTTGCGATCATCAAAGTGCCGGGGTATTCAATCCAGGCGATGTGTTTTTCATCAGGACTCAAGGAGAAGCCCCATTTGTCTTTAGAGCCTTTGGTGATGGCTTTGGTGTCGAATGACTCGGCAGTCCACCAGAAGTCTTTTGCGTTGGTGCGGGACATGCGGTGGTAGTTGACGGTGATTCCGTTGTCTTTTTTGAAGTAAAGGTGCTTGCCGCCGTGAGCGAAGTAGATGTCCGACTCCATCGCGGGAGAGTTGGTCAGGCGATGGGGTTCCTTGAGGACAGTGTCCATGGCCCAGATGTCGCCTCCCGCCACGAAGGCCCACTCAAGCCCGGTCGGTGTCACTGTGGCATCGCGGGTGGATTTGGAAGTGAAAGCCTGGGTTTTTGGATGGGGAAGATTGGTGCGGTGGTAGAACTCAATCTTCTTGGGCGAGCTACCGGGCTTGGTGGAAAGGTGGTAGAGGTGGAAAAGATGGCGAAACACGAGGGTCTTTCCGTCGCGTGAAAGGGATGGGGCAAAGATGCTGTCGTCCGGGAATTTGGTCACCTGCTGGTCTTTCTTCTGACCAAGTTTGTGGTGCCAAAGGTTGAATGACCCGGATCGGCTGGTGACATAGTAAAAGGATTTTCCGTCGCGTGCCCAAACAGGATAACGGCAACCGGTGGAGTCTTTGACTGGTTCGCTGAAGGATTTCTTGTTGATGTCGTAGAGCCAGATACGCGAAGCTTGATGACCATGGTAGCCCTTGCGGTAAACAGGAGCTCCTTCGCGGACGAAGAGAATCATTTTGCCGTCCGGCGAATAACGACCGTTCC
Organism: Akkermansiaceae bacterium; assembly: GCA_050049035.1. Classification (GTDB taxonomy): domain Bacteria; phylum Verrucomicrobiota; class Verrucomicrobiia; order Verrucomicrobiales; family Akkermansiaceae; genus SW10. The sequence goes on from JASFWU010000223.1 coordinate 2,129, forward strand.
GGGCATCGGCGTCGAATGCAAGTTGCTCGTCTTTCTCGGGATCGAGGGGTTTCTCAAGAAGACGGTAAGGCCGGCGGCCGGCATGGTCCCGAACTCCGCTCACGAGAATGACCGGCTTTGTCGGGTGAAGATCTTCCAGATAGCTCCCTTCGGTGTGGAAGGTGATTTGCTCCGGAGTGCCTCCGCCAATCGGCATGCGGAAGACCTGCCTTGATCCCGTGCGCTCGGAATTGAAGAAGACGAACTTTCCGTCTTTGGAAATCTTGGGGTTTTCATCAGGAGCCGCATGAAAGGTGAGCTTCTTTGCTTCTCCACCATTGATGGATGCGGTCCAAAGATCGTCGCTCCAGGCAAACACGATGGTTTTTCCATCGGGGGTCAAATCGCTTGAGATCGGAAGTTGGATTTTTTCCAAGGCCGGTGCGAAAGAGGCAGCAGCGAGAGAGACAGTGAGAAAGCGTAGCGCAGTCCGAAACATGGAGGGACGTTGCGTGCTTTTCAAAAAAAGCCAAGGGGTAAAGAGGCTGCTTTGAGAGTCACATCTGCAATCGAAGAACGCTTGCCGGGCGAGGGCTCCTTGAAGTTTTGGATTTTGGAGGGAAGGTCATTTCGATGGTCGCCACGCCAAAAACCGCTCCTTCACTGGAAGAAACCGGGGGGCTTTGTCCGTAGCCCTAGCCCACTCAATCAGTTATGTTCCGAAGTGTCCTTTCTTTACCCGCTCTGGGGTCCATTTTGGCCCTCGCTCTGACGCCCGCACAGGCAGAACCTCCGGCCTGGTCAGGCAGTCCTGACCAACAAATCACCATCGAAACCCTTCCCGGGATGATGAAATACAATCAGCAGGAGCTTGTGGTGGGCCAGGGGAAGAAAGTGAAGCTGACCTTCAAGAATCCCGATGATCTTGCTCACAATTTGGTCCTTTTGAATGCCGATCCGGCCGACAAAACCGGCGTAAAGTTTGCAGAATCGGCCTTTGCTCTCGGTGAGAAGGGGCTCGCGATGGCTTGGACGCCCGACTCACCGCGAGTGCTCGCCAAGTCCGGCATGCTGAATCCGAAGGCCGAGACTCAAATCTACTTCGAGTCTCCCAAAAAGCCGGGCTCGTATCCCTTTGTTTGCACGGTCCCGGGACATGCCCAATTGATGCGGGGGATTCTCAAGGTGACCGGTGCATCGTCCTCCGCGGATCTCAAGGAGGTCACCTATGCTCTCTACAAGTTAAAGGGAGCGCAGAAGCTTCCCGACTTTTCCAAGCTCAAGCCGGTCAGCACCGGCAAGGCAAAGGGGAATTTTCTTTCGCTCGATGTCGCGAAGAAATTTGGAAGCGACTATGGCATTGTCTGGGAAGGTGGGTTCACCGTTCCGAAAACCGAAAATTACGAGTTCTTCCTCGGATCGGATGATGGATCGCGCCTTTCCATCGATGGAGAATTGGAGATCGATAACGACGGTACTCACCCCATGCAGGTGAAAAAGAAAAAGGTGAAGCTTGAGAAAGGAGAACACCGTTTCCGGGTGACTTATTTCCAGGGTGGGGGAGAAGCCGAGTTTTCCCTCTATGCCAAAGCGCGAAGCCGGGGTGAGGTCTTCTTTTCTTCCAAGGCCAGCACAAGGAAGCCGCGTCGTGGTCGGGCCCCGCGCCAGCCCATGTTGCTGAAGCCATTCCGTCCGACCGAGGCCATCGTTCACCGCACCTTCCTTGGCGGCGGAACCCAACCACGCAGCATTGCGGTCGGGTATCCCGGAGGAATCAATCTGGCGTGGAATGCCGACACCATGAATCTGAACCTGCTTTGGCGTGGCGGATTCATTGATGTGGCCGGTCATTGGAACGGACGCGGAAGCGGTTCGAAGATTTCCGGCTTTGATTCCCATGCCGTGGTTTCCGGAATGGCCTTGCAGGTGCTCGAGAGCGCGACCACCCCGTGGGTGAAATACTCGGTCGACAAGGTCAAATACGAGCGCGACAAGAATGCCGGAGATCAGCAGAAGGAAATTACCATTGGCGTCCCTCATCCCGACTACGACTTCAAGGGATACCATCTCGATTCCAATCGTTTCCCGACCTTCAAATACAAGTTCAAGGACATGGCGGTGAATGACCGCTTTGATCCGGCTGAAGTTGATGGCATCGAGGCCATCGTGCGCACCCTCGAATTCAGCGGCACGCCAGCCAAAGGAACGCACCTGCTGGTGGGAACCGGTGGTTCCTATTCCGTTGAAAACGGTTGGTTCGATGCCGGTGGCCCCATTCGCATCAAGGTCGAAGGCGCCAGGCCCATCGTCCGCGAATCCGGTGGGGAAAAGCAGCTTCTCATCGCCATCACCAAGGCGACCTCAGTCAAAATCACCTATCGCTGGTCCTCAGCTATCGGCGGAAAAGTTAAATAACCTTTCAACCTCAAACCGTGTTATGAAATCATTTCTCAAAAGTTCCCTGGCCTCATTGGTCTTCACGAGTTCCCTGGTCGGCAATCTCTTTGCCCAGGAACCGAAGCAGGAGGATTACTACACCATCACTCCCTTGTTCCTTCAGGGAGACGGAGCGAAACCGGAGGGCTATACCGCACCCGACGGAGCCTCCATCGAAACCGGTGGAGTGGCCCTCATGCCCGATGGTCGCGTGGCCGTGGCAACCCGGCGTGGTCAGATCTGGATGGTGGAAAATGCCTTTGATCATCCCAAGAAGCCCGCCAAGTGGACCGTCTACGCGGAGTATCTTCATGAGATTTTGGGTCTCGCCGTTGCCGATGGATGGCTTTACGCGGTGCAGCGTCCCGAAGTGACCCGGATGAAGGATGTCGATGGCGATGGACGCGCTGACATTTTCGAAACGGTGAGTGATGATTGGGGAATCAACCAGAACTATCACGAGTATACCTTCGGCTCTCGTTTTGATAAGGATGGCCACATCTGGTGCACCCTTTGCCTGACCGGTTCCT
>JASFWU010000224.1:0-5070 GCA_050049035.1 Akkermansiaceae bacterium
GGCGACACTCGCGGACAAGGCGCCCGTTTTCATCCGCCATCAACACTCTCAGGTCAGGCGCAAACTCGTAAAGCACCTGTCGGCATGCTCCACACGGACTTCCGCCTCCCTTGACCACTACCGCAATGGCAGAGAACTCCTGCTCGCCAGCTGCCACTGCGGTGCCAATGGCAACACGTTCCGCACAGATCGTGAGACCGTATGAGGCATTCTCGACATTGGTACCGCAAAAGAGTTTTCCTCTTTTCGTCAACAAAGCCGCTCCCACCGGAAACTTGGAATAAGGACTGTAACTCCGTTCGCGAGCCGACATCGCGGCATTGATCAATTCCTGGTCGGTCATGACGCCACTTTTTTCGCAGCCTCAAGGGCTACTTTCATCATTGCGGTAAAACTCTTCTCCCGCTCTTCGCTGGTCGTCGATTCGCCCGTGCGAATGTGATCACTGACCGTGCAGATCGCCATGCCTCGCGCCCCCATTTCAGCACAAACGCCAAAGAGACCCGCCGCTTCCATCTCCACTCCCAGCACTCCCATCTTTTCCATCAGGTCAAACATCTCCGGCTGCGGTGTGTAGAACAAATCAGCTGAAAACAGGTTTCCGATCTTCACCGGAATCTCCAGCTCCCGGGCCGCCGCAACATGAGCCTCGAGCAATTCAAAATCGGCGATGGCCGCGAAATCGTATCCACCAAATCGAGCCCGATTAACTCCGCTGTCAGTACAGCCACCCATCCCGATGAGGACATCTCGAACCTTTACCTCTGTCGAGACGGCGCCACAACTGCCCACACGGATCAGGTTCTTCACGCCATAGTCCGCAATCAATTCACGCGCGTAGATTGAGATCGAGGGAATGCCCATGCCGCTTCCCATCACCGAAATCCGACATCCTTCGTACTCGCCGGTGAATCCCAGCATGTTCCGGACCCCATTTACCTGTTCGACATTCTCCAGGAAAGTTTCGGCAATGAACTTGGCCCTCAGCGGGTCACCGGGCAGAAGAACGGTTTCGGCGAAAGCACCGGACGCCGCTTCAAGATGAGGAGTTGGCATGGCTGAGTCTTACCCAATCGCCGTTCCTTCGTCCATCTCCACTCCAAAGAACTTCGCCACGGTCGCTCCCAAGTCAGCGAAGGTTGCGCGAATGCCGTGTGAACCGGGAGATGGCATTCCCTTTCCAATCATCAGAACAGGAATCCGCTCACGGGTATGGTCGGTGCCCGACCAGGTGGGATCGTTTCCATGATCGGCCGTGATGAGGAGAGCATCGCCATCGGCCATTTCTTCAAGAAAACCTGCAAGGCAGCGATCCCATTCCTCGAGAGCCAGACCGTAGCCACGCGGATCACGACGGTGGCCATAGAGCATGTCGAAATCGACAAAATTAGTCATGATCAACTGGCCTCCATCAGCCGCTTCGCGGGTTTCCTCCCAGAGCGCATCGTGCCCACTTGCCTTGATCTCCCGGGATAATCCGGTGTGAGCAAAAATATCCCCGATCTTGCCCACTCCGATCACTTCATTGCCGGCATCTTTGACCTTCTGCAACACCGTGGGTTTCGGGGGCACGACCGCATAGTCTTTTCGATTTCCTGTTCTCACGTAATTCCCTTCTTCACCCACGAAAGGCCGGGCGATCACCCGTCCCACCAATGGGTCCATCAGTTTCTCCCGCGCCAACTCGCAAAGTCGATAGAGCCGCTCGAGCCCAAACTCTTCTTCATGAGCTGCGATCTGAAACACCGAATCGGCCGAGGTGTAAAAGATCGGCATTCCCGTCTTCACGCTCTCCGCACCCAGGCGCGCCACAATCTCTGTTCCACTGGCATGGCAGTGACCCAGCGAACCCGGAAGATCGACTTCCACGTGAAGCTCTTGCAACAAGGACTCCGGGAAGCAGTTTTCGACATCGGGGAAATACCCCCAGTCCCATTGCGCCGAAACCCCTGCCATTTCCCAGTGACCGCTCGGGGTGTCTTTCCCGGTGGAAATCTCCGTCGCTGCTGCGAAAGCTCCTCGCGTTTCCTTCGCAGACCATCCAGCAGGAAGACGGCCATGAACAAGCCGGTAAGCTTCGCCGAGCCCCAATGACTGCAGGGTCGGTAACGCGAGCGGACGTCCTTCATGTTCAAGAAACCACTGGGCAATATGCCCCAGTGTATCACTGCCCTGATCACCAAAGTCACCGGCATCGGGGGCGCCACCGATGCCCACTGAATCAAGCACGAACCAAAAAAGACGTCTCATGATCAATCACGGGATCCCTGTTCCGCAGCCAGCGCCTTCGATCCTCCCTCCAGCACAAAGACCTCAAAACCGAAATCAGCGGAATGCCGCTTGCGCAGCTCATTGGCAACATACTTGGAGGATCCGCAGCCGGATTGATTGCAATACACCACCACCTTGGGTTTGGGTTCCTCGACCATCACCGTTAAAAAACCCAGCTCGAGGTCATTCCAATCCTCCTGGTCATTCACAAGGACCGATCCTTTGATGCCGTCCTTCTCCCAGTCCTTGCGCGGTCGGGCATCGACCCACAAGACATCAGCGGATTCCCATTCACGGACGGTGGAGAGACAGACATGATACTCGGGAAGATCATCGGGATCGCAAGCCACCGACCGGTCCGGAGGTCCCACCACCAAAAACGTCACCCACGCTGCCGCTCCACTGAGGAGACAAATCCCCGAAAGCGACAGAAGAAAGTTCCTCATTTCTTGAGATTGCGCCGCACCGTACCATAGACCACCGCGCGCTTGAATCGCGGGTGCTCGCTATCGGTCCTCAGGGTGACCATTCCCAAACCGGCTTTTTCGGTGTTGGTCACCTTCATGCGCACCTCGTATTCCCAACCCTCGCGAATCGTGATCACTTCGTATGGAAAGACCTCGCTCTTCATCCCGACATGGGAGACAATCTTGATTGGTTTGTTGTGATTGATGGTGATCTTGGCCACTTGTTCCTTCCCATCGGATCCCACGTCCCACTTGAGGTTCTTGGGTTCCACTTTAATCAACTCGGGAATGTTTGCCCGTATGACGAGTTTGATCGGTTCCTCCAGGCCCTTCAGCTTGATCGCGGCCCCCTTCTCAACCGTTCCGAGAAACTTGGCGGTTTCCATTTTGATCTTTATGACGCCCGTTTCCCCCACTTTCCACGTCAGCTTTGCCGAGCGATCCGGATTCAACGGCTCGACCCGGGGACTTCCCACACAGGTGCAAAAGACTTCACTCCCCACGATGGTCTCGTCTTTGCCTTCAATCTTGAAGGGGAATTCTCCGATGATGACATCCTGACCCGGCTTCACATCAATTTCGTCGATTGTCTTTTCAAAGACCATCTTTGCTGACAGCAAACCGATTCCGGGAAAACACAAAAACAGGAATGCGAGGAGACTTGATTTCATGGTTTCAATTTTTCAATGGTGACGGCCAGAACAAGGCGACCCTTCCGCCATTCCGGTCCGAGAAGATAAAGCGGTTTCCCCTTGGTCAAAGTGGGATTCACACTGAAGACCTTTCGCTTGCTCTGCCAATACTCGAGAACCATTTGAATCTTGTTGTCCTCGGGACGCTTGATCGGCTGGAAGCTGACGAGGATCTCCTTGGAAGGTCGAAGCGGAGTGGCCCAGTTTTCGTACCCTCTCAGGATATCCGGGGTGTCGACTCCCATGAGGCGATACTCTTTGAAATCGAGCTTGGTAATGGCGTGAAGCGCCTTGGCTTCGGCAGCGGAAACCTCTTTCTTGAAGGTTCCACCGGCAGTAGGTTCCTCGTTGCTGGCAAAGATGAGTTTCACGCTGAGAGTTCCAATCGATTGCATCCCCGGATCCTGGCCGAACAACGAACCAGCCAGAAACAGCAGAGACAGGAGGCAAACGGAAACCTTCATGATTTTATTAGTCGAATCTGCGCCCTTCGGCACGAACATAGGCCTCGGGCAATTCTTCGGTGCTGGTCACCGAACCAAAATCGATTTTGTCATCAATGGCAGCGATCCCGTTGACCACGATCGCTTCCACCTCACCCTTGGCATTTGCGATCACTTCGGCATCCAACGAGTCGCCCGCCGAATAAACGGTCGGAAGAATAATGGGCTGCCTCTTAATCGCATCGGCACCAGTATCGTTTGCAACCGTTGTTGAATCAGGATGGCCCAACCGGTGTCCGGCGAAGAACGAGAGCACCAGAGCAAGTGCACCCACCGGAGCCCACGCCCAACCCAGCGAGTTCCACCAACGTTTGGCTTTCACCGCCGGTCTTTGCGCCTCGATCTCGAGATCGATCTTGCGCATCAACTGGCTGTTGAAAAAGTCACCGTAGGGAGGCTCCACCGAGGGAGAGATTTCATCCGACACCATCCCGGACACCGCCTTCATTTCGGCAAGCTCCTTTTCGAGGTCAGGCTCTTCTTCCAGCAGGGTCGCAAACAGAGTCTCCTCTTCGGGAGTCAGCTCACCATCCATCCATTTGACGAACAGTTCTTCAGTCTTTTCCTTCTTCATCACTCAGCAGGGCTTGTAGTTTCTTACGGGCGTAATAGAGGCGGCTCATCACCGTTCCGAGGGAACATTCCATGACCTTGGCGATCTCCTTGTAGTCGAATCCCTGGACCTCCCGCAACAGAACGGTCTCACGATGTTCGGCACTCAGGGTGGCCAAGGCGGCATTGATTCGCTCGCCGAGTTCGGAATTTGCCAGGGCCTGGTCGGGACGCTCGTTCACCGACGGGCCGGTTCGTGATCCGGCCGCGATGTCCGACTCTTTGAGAATGGTGTCATCAAGCTCACCGGCCGAATCGATCTTTCGCTTCCGCAACCAATCGTAGACGACATTGTGAGTGATGCGGTAGAGCCAGGTCGAAAACTTGGCCCGGGCCTCGAACTTCGGGAGAGCCCGCCAGACCTTCAGGAAGACCTCCTGGGACAAATCCCAGGCGTCGGCCTCGTTTTTGATCATGTTCTGAATCATGGCATACACCTTTCCACGATGGCGGGTCACGAGAGTCTCGAACGCACGGGTCTCCCCCTTTTGACTGCTTTTGATGAGATCGAGATCGGGAATCTCG
>JASFWU010000020.1:0-15454 GCA_050049035.1 Akkermansiaceae bacterium
CCGTAAGGTGGCCAAAGTTCGCCTTACCAATGGATACGAGGTCATTGCCTACATCGGTGGGGAAGGCCACAACCTCCAGGAGCACAGCATCGTTCTGGTCCGTGGTGGACGGGTGAAGGATCTTCCTGGTGTCCGTTATCACGTTGTCCGGGGCGCCCTCGATACCTTGGGAGTGACCGACCGAAAGCAAGGCCGTTCCAAATATGGAGCCAAGCGACCCAAGGAGTAGATCTACAATCATTTTATTCATCTCTGACCAATCCATCCCATGGCCCGCAGAAAAAGAGTTTATCCCGCCAAGATCTACAAGGATCCCAAGTTCGACAGCCAGGTTGTCGGTCGCCTCATCTCCAAGGTGATGAAAGACGGCAAGCGCTCCCTCGCCGAGCGTATCGTCTATGCTGCCATCGACCGCGCCAACGAAGGAACCGACACCATTGATCCACTCGAGATCGTCAACCGTGCAATCGAAAACGCCAAGCCGCGTGTTGAAGTGAAGTCCCGCCGCGTCGGTGGTGCCACCTACCAGGTTCCCCTCGAAGTGGATGCCAACCGTTCCGAGTCCCTTGGAATGCGTTGGATCATTGGCTTCGCCCGCGCCAAGAAGGGCACTCCAATGCATGTCGCTCTCGCCAACGAGATCAAGGACGCCGCCAACAACACCGGTAACTCGGTCCGCAAGCGCGACGACGTTCACAAGATGGCCCAGGCCAACCGCGCCTTCGCCCACTTCCGTTTCTAATCTGATTTCTTTCCCTCCCGCGTCCGATGAGCAAAACCGCAACAGCCCCGAAACGTCCCGTTCCTCTTGAGAGGACACGGAACATCGGGATTGCGGCGCACATCGATGCCGGCAAGACCACGCTCACCGAGCGGATCCTCTTCTACACCGGAATGATCCATCGGATTGGTGAAGTGCACGATGGTGCCACCACCACCGATCACATGGAGCAGGAGCGTGAGCGGGGGATTACCATTACTTCCGCTGCCGTCACCTGTCAGTGGATGCAGAACAAGGAAGAAGGAGTCGCCAAGCTCTTCACCGGCGACAACCAGCGGATCAACATCATCGATACTCCGGGACACGTCGACTTCACCGCCGAAGTTGAACGTTCCCTTCGTGTTCTCGATGGCGCCGTGGTGGTCTTCTGCGGGGTGGCCGGAGTTCAGCCGCAATCCGAAACCGTCTGGCGCCAAGCCACTACCTACCAGGTTCCGCGAATCGTCTTCGTCAACAAAATGGACCGGGTTGGTGCCGACTTCGATGCCGCCGTGCGTGAGGTTCAGGAAAAGCTCGGTGCCCGCACCGTCCGGATTTTGATCCCGATCGGCAGCGAGGACAATCTTCGCGGCCAAATCGATGTCCTCAACAAAAAGGCTGTTCTCTACAAGGACGACGATATCTTGGGTTCGACCTACGATATCGCTGAACTCGATGACGACCAGATGGCAATCGCTGACGAGGCCTACGCCGAGATCCTTGAGGCCGTGGCCGATGTTGACGAAGAGATCGGAGAGAAGTTCCTCCTGGAGGAGCCCATCAAGGTGGCCGACCTCAAAGCCGGTCTCCGCCGCGCCACCATCGCCAACGAGCTGGTGCCCATCGCGGGTGGATCGGCCTTCAAGAACAAGGGCGTCCAATATCTTCTCGATGCCGTTGTTGATTACCTTCCGAGCCCGCTTGATATTCCGGCAGCCGAAGGTAGTGATCCCAAGGATGAGGCAAAGACCATTAAGGTGGATACCTCCGATGATTCCAAGTTCTGCGCCCTTGCCTTCAAACTCTGGGCCGACAAATATTTCGGTAAACTTATTTTCTTCCGTGTCTACAGCGGAACCGTCTCGAAAGGAGACATGATCTACAACCCACGCACTCAACAAAAGGAGCGCGTGGGTCGTTTGATTCAGGTCCAGGCCGATAAGCACGAGGAGATTGAAACCTGCTTCGCCGGAGACATCGCGGCTCTGGTTGGACTGAAAAATGTCCAGACCGGTGACACCCTTTCCCATCAGCAGGCCGGCGTTCTTCTCGAGCCACCCAGCTTCCCCGAACCCGTCATCTCGATGGCTGTTGAGCCGCGCACCAAGGCTGACTCGGACAAGATGGTGATCGGACTCGACCGCCTCTCCGACGAAGACCCGACTTTCGTGGTCAAAACCGACGAAGAAACCGGTCAGACCATCATCGCAGGAATGGGCGAGCTTCACCTTGAGGTGATCATCGACCGTCTCAAGCGGGAGTTTGGCGTTCAGGCCAACGTGGGTAAGCCTCAGATCGCTTACCGCGAGACCATCACCGGCTCCGCGACAGGTGACGGCAAGTTCATTCGCGAGGCCGCTCTCGCTGGCAAGGCTGCCTACGGGCACGTGGTCCTCGAGCTCTCTCCCAACAAGCAGGGTGAGGGAGTTACTACCGAAGATGCCGCTTCCGCCAGCGCTTTCCCGAAGGAATACATTCCGGCGGTGATGAAGGGCATCGAAGAAGCTCTCACCAATGGTTTGGTGGCTGGCTTTCCGGTGGTCGACGTTCACGCCAAGGTCGTTGATGGCTCCTTCCACGAAGTCGACTCGAACGACAATGCTTTCAAGATTGCCTCGATCTTTGCGGTCAAGGAAGCCCTCAAGAATTCGTCACCGGTTCTCCTCGAGCCCATCATGGATGTTGAGATCGCCACTCCCGACGAATTCCAGGGAGACATCATGGGTGACCTCAACCGGCGCCGCGGTCAGATCCAGGAGATCGAAACCAAAGGAACCGTCGCCAATGTCTCGGCCACCGTTCCGCTTTCCGAAATGTTCGGTTATTCCACCGACGTCCGCACCCTTTCATCCGGTCGCGCCTCCTACTCGATGGAGCCCAAGTGCTTCGAGGAGGTTCCCCGCAATGTTGTCGATAAACTCGTCGCCGAACGCGGTGGCGGATACTAAGTCAAATCCCTTCATCACCAACCTGTCTTTGCAACCATGAATCAAAAAATCCGCATCCGCCTTCGCGCCTTCGATCATCGTGCCATCGACCGCTCCACTGTGGAAATCGTCGAGACCGCCAAGCGCACCGGCGCCAAAGTTGCCGGCCCCGTCCCTCTTCCGACCCGGATTGAAAAGTTCTCCGTCAACAGCTCAGTTCACGTCAACAAGAAGTCGGCCGACCAGTTCGAAGTGCGCACTCACAAGCGTCTCCTCGACATTGTTGACCCCACCGCCCGCACCGTGGACGAGCTCAAGAAGCTCAATCTCCCCGCCGGTGTCGACATTCAGATCCACATCTAAGTTTTCATTTTTAACACCCAACCATTCCCTACGGAACCAGACCCATGTCACTCGGAATTCTCGGTAAAAAAATCGGCATGACCCGCGTCTTTGATGCGGAAGCAGGCTGCATGATCCCCGTCACGGTCGTTGACGTGAACGGAAACGAATTTCTCCAGGTCAAGACCACTGAAACGGACGGCTACTCCGCCATCCAGGTGGCTTTCGACGACCAGAAGGAGCGTCGCTTGAATCTGCCCTTGCGCACCCATCAGGCCAAGCAAGGTGCCTCCGCTCCCAAGAAGATGATCAAGGAATTCCGTTTCGACAGTGACGCCGACCTTCCCAGCAAGGAAGACGGTCACCCCGGCGCGGCTCTTTTTGAAGACGGCCAGTGGGTTGATGTCATCGGCACCACAAAAGGAAAGGGTTTCCAGGGGAACGTGAAGCGTCACGGTCACAACGGACAGCCCGACGGTCACGGTCACATGATGCACCGCCGAACTGGCGCCATCGGTGCCGGCTCGACTCCCGCCCGCGTCTGGAAAAACCAGAAGATGCCGGGACACGACGGTGTCGTTCGTCGCACCACCCAGAATCTCAAGGTTGTCCAGGTCCGCGCCGAGGACGGAGTGCTCCTCATTTCCGGAGCGGTTCCAGGCCACAAGGGATCCTATGTCACCATCCGCCCGGCTCTCAAGAAGACCGCCGCAAAGTAAACTTCCAGCAGAAAGAACCTGATCCATGTCAGCATTCACCATCCAAGACGCCGAGAAGGCCAACATCCAGCTTATTGCCGATGGCTCCAAAGGCGGCCAGGCCGTTCACGATCTCGTGGTCGCTTACCAGGCCAACCGCCGCTCCGGAACCGCTCAAACCAAGACCCGTGGCGAAGTCCGCGGAACCGGTAAGAAGATGTATCGCCAGAAGGGCACCGGTAACGCCCGTCACGGCGACCGCAAGGCTCCGATTTTTGTTGGTGGCGGTGTCGCTTTCGGCCCCCGCAACCGCTCCTATGCCAAGACCGTTCCCAAGAAGGTCCGCACTCTCGCTCTTCGCCGCGTTCTCGGTGAAAAGATCAACGAAGGAAACGTCCTGACCGCTGCTTCCCTCGAAGTGGCTTCCGGTAAGACCAAGGACTTCGTGAAGGCCGTTGAGTCCATGACCGATTCCAAGAAGGTCCTCATCATCGGTGGCTCCTTTTCCGAGGAAACCTACCGTGCCGAGCGCAATCTGACCTGGGCCCTCCTGCAGACCGCCGAAAACGTCAACGTGGAAGAGATCCTCTTCTTCGACGTCGTCATCATTCTCGATGATGCCCTCGAAACCCTCGCCAAGCGCACCGCCTAAACCATTTCGCAAGCCATGAGAGATATTTACAGCATCATCGATACCGTCCGCATGTCCGAGAAGGCTTCCCTTCTTCAGGAAAACGACAACACCTACACTTTCAAGGTCGATCGTCGCGCCAACAAGATCGAGATCAAGAATGCCGTCGAGAAGTTCTTCAAGGTCAAGGTCCTCGACGTCCGCACCGCCAATTACGCCGGCAAGGCCAAGCGCCGCCGTCGTGCCGATGCCGGACGCACCGCCGCCTGGAAGAAAGCCATCGTCCGCCTCAAGGAAGGTGACAACCTCGACCTTCTCTAAACTTTAATTTTCCAACTTTATCCAGAAAGGAACATTCCCATGCCTCTGAAAAGTTTCAAGCCAGTCACTCCCGCGAATCGCTACAAGATGCTTCCGGCGTTTGACGAAATCACCAAGTCCACTCCCGAGAAGAGCCTCCTTGAGGTCAAGAAGCGCTCCGGTGGCCGCAACAACCAGGGTCGCATCACCATGCGTCACATCGGTGGTGGCCATAAGAAGAAATACCGCCTCATCGACTTCAAGCGCACCAAGCGTGACGAAGAAGCGACCGTGGTGGGTATTGAGTACGATCCAAATCGTACCTGCCGCATTGCACTTCTCGAATACAAGGACGGAACGAAAGCTTATATCCTTGCTCCCTCAGGTCTGACTGATGGTCACACTGTGGTCGCGGGTGAGTCCGTCGAGCCGAAGGTTGGCAATGCCATGCCTCTCAAAAACGTCCCGCTCGGCACCGCCATTCACAACATTGAGATTCGTCCCGGTTCCGGTGGCAAGATCGCCCGCGCGGCAGGTCAGCAGGCCATTTTGGCTTCCCGTGACGAAGGCTACGCTTTCATCAAGATGCCTTCGGGCGAACTCCGCAAGTTCCACGAAAACTGCTACGCCACGATCGGCACTGTTGGAAACCGCGATCACATGAACGAGATCTCCGGCAAGGCAGGCCGCACCCGCTGGCAGGGCAAGCGCCCGACCGTTCGCGGAATGTGCATGAACCCCGTCGATCACCCGAACGGCGGTGGTGAGGGTAAGTCCAAGTCCGGTGGTGGTCGTCAGCACCTCAAGTCTCCCTGGGGACACACCAAGGGACAAAAGACCCGCCGCAAGCACAAGAACTCCACCTTCATCATCGAAGACCGCCGCAAGTCCAAGCGGAACAAGTAATCTCGAATCACCCTACTTATTTTTGACCCATGGCACGTTCACTGAAAAAAGGACCTTACGTCGATCAAAAGCTTCTCGCCAAGATCGATGCCGCTGTCGAATCCGGCAACAAGAAGCCCATCAAGACCTGGAGCCGCCGCTCCATGATCACTCCCGACTTCGTCGGTCACAACTTCGCCGTCCACAACGGCAAAACCTTTGTGCCCGTTTTCGTCTCGGAAAACATGGTGGGCCACAAGTTGGGTGAATTCTCCCCGACCCGCATCTTCAAGGCCCACGGAGGTATCGGTAAGAAGTAAGCTCTCAAATTCCCGCATTCCACTCGTCATGTCACTTCGCATCACCAAACTCCTTTGCACCGGGCTTTTTGCCCTCGGTGCGGCGTGGTCTGGTGCCGAGGAGACCAAGGTCGAAAAACTGGAGCGGGAGATTCGCCAGCTCAAACTTCAAAACCTGAACCTGAACAAGACGATCGCCGAGACCAACCTCGAGCTTGAGACCAAGACCAAGGCTCTCAAGGAAATCAAGGAGCACCTCGCTCTCTTCGGGAAAGATTTCTTCGAAGGGGGAGACGCCAAGTTGCTCCACGCCGTTTCCAACTACGAGGTAGCCCGAGAGAATCTTCTCAAACTGGAAGCTTCGGTGCGCAACCTTCTTCCTGCCATGCAGGATTATCTTCGCACTGCCGTCGCTTCCGACCCCGAAACCCGCAAGGCTCTCGAGGTCAAGATCCGCGAAATCGAGATTGCCCTCGGCCAGCGGAATGCTCCCAAGCGAAAAATCGAGCAGGGAACTGCCCGGGAAGCGCGCATCGTCACCATCGATTCCGCCACCGGCACTCTGGTCGTGAACGCCGGATCCGAAGCCGGACTTAGCGTAGGGACCCGCTTCCGCATCGAACGCTCCGGCACCAAAATTGGCGAAGCCGTCGTGGCTCTCACCCGACCAAACGTCAGCGGGCTCCTGCTCGTCGACAAAACCGAAACTGAAGTTCAACCCGGCGATCTCGCCAAACTCATCACTCTTAAATAACACTCTGACCCCGACAAACCGATGTTAGTTCGTTCAACCACCAAATACGCTCGTATTTCTCCCAAGAAAGCACGCGACGTCGCACGTGAAATCCAGGGCCTTGCTGTCTCCGACGCGCTTGATGCCCTGACCTACACACCCAAGAAGTCCGCCCAGCTCATTGGCAAGACTCTCAAAAGCGCCGTTGCCAATGCTGAGAACAACCACGAGCTCTCTGCCGACGAATTGATCGTCAAGGAAGCGGTCATCGGCGAAGGTCCGACCCTGAAGCGCTTCAAGCCTCGTGCCCGCGGATCCGCCGGTGCCATCCTCAAGCGCACCAGCCACATTTTCATCACCCTCACCGACGAGTTTGAGGCTCCCGAGGAAAAGCAGCGTTCCGGCAAGCCCAAGAAGCGTGACACCATCAAGTCCCTCTTCGGTCCCGGCGCCCAGCCTGCCGCCAAAGAAGAAGCACCCGCCGAGGAAGAGGAGGAAGCTCCTGCCGAAGAGGAAGTCGCTGAAGTGGAAGCTGCCGAGGCTCCTGCCGAAGACGCTGAAGAGACCAAAGAGTCCGCCGAATAAATCAAGATCACCAATCAACCTTTCCAAGAATCATGGGACAAAAAGTAAATCCAATCGGTTTCCGCCTCGCAGTCAACAAGGACTGGCGTTCGAAATGGTATGCCGAAGGCGACGACTACACCAAGAAGCTCCACGAAGATCTCAAGATCCGCAAATACATCGCGGGTCGCCTTCAGGCTGCGGCACTTTCCAAGGTCGTCATCGAGCGGGCCTGGAACAGCGTGCGCGTGACTCTTCACACCTCACGTCCCGGTCTCGTGATCGGACGCAAGGGCTCCGAGATCGAAATCATGACCAATGACATCTCCAAGATTGCCGGAGGTTCCCAGGTCAAGATCGACATCGTCGAGATCCGCAAGCCCGAGCTCGATGCCCAGTGTGTTTGCGAGCAGGTCTGCATTCAGCTTGAGCGCCGGATTGCTTTCCGCCGCGCCATGAAGCGTGCCGTCCAGACCGCCATGGACTTTGGTGCCAACGGCATCCGCATCCGTTGCGCCGGCCGACTCGGTGGTGCTGACATCGCCCGTGCCGAGTGGTATCGCGAAGGCAAGGTGCCTCTCCAGACCCTCCGTGTCCCCATCGACTACGGATTTGCCGAAGCCAAGACCGTATACGGCATCATTGGCGTCAAGTGTTGGATCAACAAAGACGAAGACGCTGACAAGGGAGGCCGCCCTCCCGGACATGATCGTCCCCGTCGTCGCGGACC
Organism: Akkermansiaceae bacterium; assembly: GCA_050049035.1. GTDB lineage: Bacteria > Verrucomicrobiota > Verrucomicrobiia > Verrucomicrobiales > Akkermansiaceae > SW10. The sequence continues at coordinate 8,090 of JASFWU010000020.1, forward strand.
GGGTGGTCCCGGCGGAGATCGTCGTGGACCTGGCGGCCCCGGTGGAGATCGTCGCGGTGGTGGCCGTCCCGACGGAAACAAAGATAAGCCCGCCGAGGGCGGAAGCGCTCCCGCAGCTTCCTAAATCGACCAAACAACGTTTTTTAAACCCAACTTCAGGAGGACAGAACCATGCCATTAATGCCCAAAAGAACCAAGTTCCGGAAATCACACCGTGGAAACCGCGGCGGCAACGCCCAGCGCGGAACCGATGTGAGCTTCGGTGACTTCGGATTGCAGGCCCTCGGACGCGGATGGATGACCAACCGCCAGATCGAAGCCTGCCGTGTTTCCATCAACCGATTCCTCAAGCGGAAAGGGAAGACCTGGATTCGCGTTTTCCCTCACAAGTCGATCACCCGTCGTCCGCCCGAAACCCGGATGGGTAAGGGTAAGGGTTCGGTGGATGCCTGGGTTGCCGTGATCCGTCCCGGAACCATGCTCTTTGAAGTGGGCGGGGTGCCCGAGTCGCAGGCCCGCGAAGCCATGCGCCTGGCCTCCTACAAGCTCGGTTTCGAAACCCGTTTCGTCTCGCGCTCGTCACACTAATCCGAATCGCGACATCACCCTGATTCAACAACCGCATCGACCGAAAGGAATCACGCCATGCCTAAAGTAAAATTCTCCGAGATTTCGGAACTCAGTATCGAAGAACTCTCCACCCGTCTCCGCGACCTCAAGGAAGAGGCTCTCAACCTGCGCCTCCAGCAGGCCACCGGCCAGCTCGAGAACACCGCGCGTCGTCGCATCGTCCGCCGTGAAATCGCCCAGGTCATGACCGCGATCAACCAGCGCAAGTCCGCCTAAGGTTACCCCTCAATCTCCAACTCATTTTAAGACATGTCAGAAAATCAGGATGCTCCAGCCAAAGAGGACTTCGTGCCCTCCGATGCTCCCGCCGCAAACAAGAAGACCCGTGTCGGGATCGTCAAATCGACCGGCATGGAGAAGACCATCGTGGTGGAATACACCAACCGTGTGCCTCACCCGAAGTTCAAGAAGATCATCAAGCAGTCGAAGAAGTTCTACGCTCATGATGAAGCCGGTGAAGCCGCTGTCGGTGACAAGGTCCGCATCGAGGAGACCACTCCGATGTCCAAGCTGAAGCGCTGGAAACTCGTCAAAGTCCTCAGCCACTAAATTCTCCCGCGTTCCTCCGCGTTCGCCCTGTTTCAAATCTCCAACGATCTTTATTTCGTCATGCTACAAATGGAATCCAAAGTCTCGGTCGCCGACAACACCGGCGCCCGCCAGGCCAAGATGATCGGCGTCATCGGCAAGCGGACCAAGTCCGCCCGTGTCGGCGATGTCATCACCGCTCACATTCGTGAGTCCATCCCTACCGCTTCGGTCAAGAAGGGCTCGGTCGTCAAGGCCGTGGTGGTTCGCACCGCCTACCCTGTCCGCCGCGCCGATGGCTCTGTTCTTCGTTTCGACGAAAACGCCATCGTCATCATCGACAAGGATGGCAACCCGAAGGGCACCCGTATTTTCGGACCCGTCGCCCGTGAGCTTCGTGAGAAAAACTTCATGAAGATTGTCTCCCTCGCTCCCGAGGTTCTCTAACTCCCATCTCTTTTACTGGAACCATGAAAATCAAAACCCACGTGAAGGTCGGTGACGAAGTCCAAGTCATCGCCGGAAACCACAAAGGTGAAACAGGCACCGTCATCGCCGTCAATGCTGCCAAGGAGCAGGTGACCGTGGAAGGCGTCCGTCCCATCAAGAAGGCCATCCGCCGCTCCGAAGCCAACCCCGATGGTGGCATCGAGGAAGTCGACGGCCCGATTCACATTTCCAACGTAAAAAAAGTCTAGCCCGGAACGCCTGACTGTGTCAGGAACCCGGCCCGCTCCAACCACTCGAACAGATCGGGAAGGGGAGCACCCCGTGCGCTTAAGCAACCCAACATCACGCTGACCCGCCAAAAACCATGAAACCAACACTGCAACGCCTCTACGAGGAGAAGCTCATTTCGGCTCTCCAGGAAGAATTAGGCCTCAAAAACGTCAACGAGGTTCCCCGCCTCGAAAAAATCTCCATCAACTCGCACGTCGGACACTACGTCAACGAGCGCAAGGCAGCCGTCGAGGATGCTGTTGATGAAATCGGAAAGATCACCGGCCAGAAGGCGTCGGTCGTTTACGCCAAGAAGTCGGTCGCTAACTTCAAGGTCCGTGAAGGTGAAGCGGTCGGAGCCCGCGTGACCCTTCGCGGTCCGCGCATGTGGGAATTCCTCGAGCGCTTCATCGCCATCACCTGCCCGAACATCCGTGATTTCCGCGGCCTTCCCTTCAAGTCCTTCGACGGACGAGGGAACTACGCAGTCGGATTCGCCGATCAGTCCATTTTCCCGGAAATCGAGCTCGATCAGATCAAGCGTCAGATCGGTTTCGACTTCATCTTCGTCACTTCCGCCAAGACCGACGCACAGGCCAAGGCCATGCTCAAGGCTCTCGGAATGCCCTTCCGCGACAACGTCAAAGAAGAGACCGCAGCCTAAACCCCGAACCGGAAAGAAATATCATGGCTACTTTGACCGACCCGATCGCCGACTTTCTCATTCGTCTTAAGAATGCGTCACGTGCCGGCAACGAATCATTCCGTGCTCCTCACTCCAAGATGAAGGTGGAAATCGCCCGCATCCTCAAGGAAGAGGGATACATCTGGAACTACGAAGTCGACACCTCCGGGAAATTCCCCGAACTCGTGGTGAAGACCAAGTATGTCGACGGCGTCCCCGCCCTCACCGACCTCAAGCGCATCTCCAAGTGCGGACGTCGGAAATACAGTGGATCGCAGGACATCCCCCGTGTTCTCAATGGCATGGGAATTTCAATCATTTCAACTTCCAAAGGTCTCATGACCGGCCAGCAAGCCCGCAAGGACAAGGTCGGTGGCGAAATCATCGCCTTCGTCTGGTAGACCGCAACCTCCACTCAGAAAGCAGAACCATGTCAAGAGTAGGACTCAAGCCCATCCCCGCCGTGGACAAGGTGACCGTCAGTGTCGACGGAAACCAGGTCAACGTTGAGGGACCGAAAGGAAAACTTTCACTCGAACTCCCTGAAGGCATCACCGTTGAGGTGGGCGACGGGGAGATTGTTGTCGCACGTGCCTCCGAGCAACGTCACGTCCGTGCCCTCCACGGCACCTTCCGCAGCCTCGTCAACAATCTCATTGTCGGAGTAAGCGAAGGATTCGTGAAGAACCTGGAAATCCAGGGAGTCGGTTTCCGTTCGGCGGTCAAAGGCAAGGACCTCGACCTCAGCCTCGGCAAGTCGCACCCCATCCTTCACCCGATTCCCGACGGCATCACCGTGACCGTCACCGATAATACCAAGATCAAGGTGGAAGGAATCGACAAGCAGCTCGTCGGCCAGTTCGCCGCCGAAGTGCGCAGTTACTATCCGCCCGAGCCTTACAAAGGCAAAGGTGTCCGCTACGTTGACGAATACGTCCGCCGTAAGGCCGGTAAGTCCGTGAAATAAATCCTGACGAAATCACCGAAACTCACTTTATACCAATGAGCACTCTCAATCGTAAGGAACTCCGCCGCAAGGTGCACCGCCGCATCCGGAAGAAGGTTTCCGGAACCGCCGAGCGTCCGCGCCTCGCCGTTCATTTCTCGAACAAGAACGTCTACGCCCAGGTCATCGACGATGTCGCCGGCAAGACCCTCTGCGCCGCTTCCACTCTGGACTCCTCGATCGAGGCCACCGGAGCCAGCAAGGCCACTGCCGAGGCCGTCGGAAAGCTGGTCGCCCAGCGTGCCGCCGACGCCAAGATCGAATCCGTGGTCTTCGACCGTGGTGGCTTCTTCTTCACCGGCAAGGTCAAGGCCCTCGCCGATGCCGCCCGCGAAGGTGGTCTCAAATTCTAATCTCTGCTCCGAATCAACATGGCTAACAACGAAGAATCCAAGCCTGCAGCCGATGCTGCAGCCAAGCCCGCTGAATCAACTGGCGGAGACAACAATTCCCAAAACCGTGGCGGTGGACAAAACCGCGGCGGTGGCCCGGGGCAGGGAGGTGGTAATCGCGGCGGCTTTGGTGGCCGTCAGCGCGAAGCTGCTCCCACCGATAGCGAAGGCAACGAGCTCACCGAAAAGGTCGTGTTCATCAACCGCTGCGCCAAGGTGGTGAAAGGTGGACGTCGCTTCAGCTTCTCCGCTCTCGTCGTTTCCGGAAATGAGAAGGGCTCCGTTGGAGTCGGCTTCGGGAAGGCCAACGAGGTCGCCGAATGCATCAAGAAAGCTTCCGGAGTCGCCAGCAAAAGCCTTCAGAAGGTCAAGCTCAGCGGCCCAACCATCCCTCACGAGGTCTACGCCGAGTTTGGTGGTGGCAAGGTTCTCCTCAAGCCGGCGTCGCCCGGAACCGGCGTCATTGCCGGAGGGGGTGTCCGTGCCGTCTGCGAAGCCGTGGGAATCCACGATGTTCTCGCCAAGTCCATCGGCTCCAACAATCACGCCAACGTAGTCAAAGCCACCATCAAGGCGCTGACCATGCTTCGCAACCAGGACGATATCAATGCCCTCCGCGGCAAGAAGAAGGAGAAAGCCATCTAGTCTGTCTCCGACCAAACCCGAACATAATTTCGAAAGATGAATCTTCACAATCTCAAGCCCAATCCCGGAGCAAAACACCGCCGCAAGCGTCTTGGTTGCGGAGAGAGCTCCGGACACGGAAAGACCTCCGGCAAGGGACACAAGGGCCAGAAAGCCCGTTCCGGCGGAGGCGTGCGCCCCGGTTTCGAAGGGGGCCAGATGCCTCTTGCCCGTCGTCTTCCCAAGCGCGGATTCTCGAACTACCAGTTCCGCGACACCGTCGCGATCGTAAACGTCTCCCAGCTGGAGCAATATTTCGAGGCTGACGCCGAGGTCAACGAAGAGACCCTTCGTGCCGTCAAGCTGGTCAAGGGCCAGTGCGACAAGATCAAGGTGCTTGGACAAGGCGAACTCACCAAAGCCCTCAAGGTCAAGGTGGACCTGGCCAGTGCCTCCGCGAAAGAGAAGATCGAGAAGGCCGGCGGCTCTCTGGAACTTTAAGAGCCGGGAGTTTTCCCTGACACTCTGGTGAAACAGTTCTTTCACGCAATCTCCACGTTGGGCCCGGTTCGCCGGGCTGCAGCGTTTTTTGCGTTTTTGGGAATGCTCTCACTCAGCGCCTGTCAGGGGGACGAAACTGCCGATGTTCTTGAAGAACAAACCCGCGTTTTTTCCGAGATGACCGCGATCCTCACTTCGGTGAAGGAAGGCGGGGATCCGGCAAAGGCGGCCGAAGAACTCACCGCTTTGGGCGAAGAACTCAAAGCCCTCAAAATTAGAATGGCCGCCATCGAGCGGCCGGAGACTGCCGAAGGCGAAGTCCTCCCGCAGCAAGACGAATTCATCAAGGCCACCATGGCCTTTCAGAAGGCCCAGCAGGAGCTTTTCATGTCTGGAAAGCTCACCCCAGAAATCAACCGGGCCATCATGGCCCACCATAACGCCGCTCCCATGCCGGGAGAAGGTTCGACCGATTAATCAATTTTACGTTTCCCCAGATCATGATTTCCGCATTCACCAATACCTGGAAAATCCCCGAACTTCGCGACCGCATCCTCTTCACCATGGCCATGATCGTGATCGTGCGTCTTGGTGTGCATATCCCGCTTCCGGGAATCAATATGGAGGTCATTCGTGACTTCATTGAATACGAGAAAGAGAGGAGCGCCGACGGAGCCGGAGGCGGGGTTGGTGCGATCTTGAATGTGTTCTCCGGTGGCGGTTTGACCTCCATGGGCCTCTTTGCCCTGGGGATCATGCCTTACATTTCAGCATCGATTATGATGCAGCTCCTGAGTGCGGTGGTTCCCAAACTCGCCCGCCTCAAAAAGGAAGATGGAGGCCAGCAAAAGATCAACCAGTGGACTCGTTTCCTCACCATCGGTATTGCCGCGGTGCAAGGGTACTTTCTTGCCCAGTCACTCGATAATCCGCAAAACATTTTCTTCCTGGAAGGAATTGCCGAAGTTACCAAAAACTCGGCCTTGGTTCCTGATCACGGGCTCGGCTTTGTCTTCCGGACCGTACTGATCATTATCGCGGGAACGCTCCTCCTGATGTGGATTGGTGACCAAATCACCGAGCGCGGAATTGGGAACGGAATCTCCCTGATCATTTCGGTGAACATCATTTCGTCCCTTCCCGGCGTCATTGTGCAAATCTGGAACACCTTCGTGATCGATCGGGGAGCCGAGAATCCATTCGCTCCCTTGCTCATTGTCCTGATGGTCGTTCTCTTCCTCTTCGTGATCGCAGCGGTGATTACCATTACCCAGGGTCAGCGCCGGATCGCGGTGCAGTATGCCCGCCGGGTGGCTGGTCGTCGTGAGATGTCGGGAGGCACCCAGTATCTCCCGCTCAAGGTGAACTACGCCGGAGTGATGCCGGTCATTTTTGCGACCGCCATCCTCCAGCTTCCCACCCAGCTTCTTGGCCAGATTTCCGGAAATGCCGGTTGGGCTCGCGCCATCCAGAATTTCCTCTCTCCGGATGGCCCCTGGTTCTACCTGCTCTCTGGCTTCATGATCTTCTTCTTCAGTTTCTTCTGGGTGGCCACCATGTTCCAGCCATCGGAGGTCGCTGAGAACCTCAAACGCGGTGGTGGTTACATCCCGGGCGTGCGTCCGGGCAAGCCGACTTCGGATTTCCTCGATTACACCATGACCCGCCTCACCTTTGCCGGTGCCTTGTTCCTGACGCTCATCTTCATGATGCCGTTTGTCACCGGTCTGGCTCTGGGCCTTCCGCCGAATAGTCTGATCACCTCCTTCTTTGGTGGAACCAGTTTGCTCATTTTGGTCGGGGTGCTTCTCGATATGATGCGTCAGATCGAAACCCACCTTTTACAGCGTCAATACGACGGCTTCCTGCGGAAAGGAAAAATCAAGGGACGCCAGCAACGTCAAATCTCCGGCCAGCAGGCTTCCAGCTCTTCGGTCCTTTACTTGTGGGTCGTTTTGGCGGTCATCGTCATTGTGGCGATTGTGGCCTTCTTCATTAACGACTAAATGAAGTCGCGGCGCCTTGTCTTCCTCGGGCCTCCGGCATCGGGGAAGGGCACCCAGGGGCGTCGAATGGCCGACGAATTTGGATTGGCCTATCTATCGACCGGCGCTCTCCTACGCCAGGCTTTGCGCGACAAGAGCGCTTTGGGTGAAAAAGCCCGACCGTATCTCGACCGTGGAGAATATGTTCCCGACGAGGTGATGGTGCCAATGGTCCTGGAGTGGGTTTCCCAACAAAAGGATGGTTGGCTTCTCGACGGGTTCCCAAGGACGGTT
>JASFWU010000021.1:0-15398 GCA_050049035.1 Akkermansiaceae bacterium
TTCAGGTGCGGAGTATCCGGGTTTCAAACAATTCGGAAATGAAAGGTTATCAGGTCGATGCCGGCATCGGCTGGTGGGGAAAGATCTACGATGAATCCCGGAGAAACAAGGTGATCGCGAATCCGGTCGATCCCGCCGCTCTTGCCAAAACCGTCAAGGACTGGGACTGGAATCACTACCGGATTCTCTGCGAAGGCCCGCGCATCCGCTCGTGGATCAACGGAGTTCCCGCACTCGACTTTACCGAACGGTCTCCGGGCATTCCCCAAAATGGCATCATTGGATTCCAGGCGCACGGCGGCGGGGCTTTTGAAGTCCAGTTCAAGAATATCACAATCAAAGAGCTGCCTGCTACTCCCGGAGCCCCGAAATGGCCCGATGGAAAAAAGAAGACGTCGCTCAAGTCACCGATTGCCCCCGAGAAGGCTGCGACCACTTTTCAAATAGCTCCGGGCTTCGTTGCCGAGCTCGTGGCATCCGAGAAAGAAGGAGCCGGCAAGCCCATCACGGTAACCTGGGATTCGGCAGGGAGGATGTGGACCACCACGGCCTACGAATACCCGGTCGATGCCAATGAAAATCGAAAGTATGCCGAGGAGCTCTACGCCCGCGGGGGCAGAGACAAGGTCCTGGTTTTCGACAACCCCTACGGCCCCGGACCACACACTCCGAGGGTTTTCGCGGAAGGGCTCGCCATCCCCCTCGGGGTCCTTCCATGGAAGGACGGCGCCATCGTTCAATATGGCGACACGATTCGGCACTACTTTGATTCCGACAAAGACGGAAAGTCGGATGGATATCGTACTCTTCTGACCGGCTTCGGCATCCAGGACTCACACCTTTTCCCTCATCAGTTTGAACGCATGCCCGGTGGCTGGATTTCGGTGGCCCAGGGCTTGTTCAACAAGTCGGTCGTCAAACGTCCCAACAACCAGGCATTCGCCGACGGGCAAACCGCCATCGCATTCAACCAATGCAAGCTTGGCCGCATGCGTCCCGACGGATCGGAATTTGAGCTTCTGACCGCCGGACCAAACAATATCTGGGGATTCTCCCAAAGCCGGGATGGGCGCACCTTCTTGCAGGAAGCCAATGACCTCGGTATCCCGATCGCCGAGTTTGAACCCGGCACCCATTACCGGACCGGATCACGGGAGAAGCTTCGCCCTTATGCTCCCGAGATTCCCCCTTCCCTCACCAAAACCCAGATGGGTGGCACCGGTCTCAGCGGACTCGCGATGGTCGAGGACAACGGGAGCCCGTTCCAGCTCGGCTACGACGGTGAGGTCTTCGTTGTCGTCAACCCCATCTCCAACCGGCTTCAGATCATCACGGTAAAAACCAACGAGAAGGGCCAATATCTCTACCAAAAGCAGGAGGACTTTCTTGTTTCGACAGACCAATGGTTCCGTCCCATCGCCGCGCACTTTGGCCCGGATGGATGCCTCTACGTCGTTGATTGGTACAACAAGGTGATTTCCCACAATGAAGTCCCGCGCGCGCATCCCGATCGGGACAAAACCCACGGTCGCATTTGGAGAATCCGCCATCACAGCCAGAAGTCCGTCGCGCCCCCAAATCTTGCCAAAATGCCCTCAGCCGGGGTCATTCAACATCTTGGCCACCCCAACGCATTGATTTCCCGACTCGCCTGGCACGAACTCTCCGATCGCCGGGATTCGAAATCGATCCCTGTCCTGGAGCAGATTGTCTCGGACAAGTCGGCTTCGGTTTCCCGGCGTTGTGCCGCTCTGTGGGCTCTCGAAGGGATGAGGGAAATCAAGCCTGACCCGCTTCTCGCTCTCGCAAAGGCCAAACACCCTTCCCTCCGCTACGAGGCCCTTCGGGCCGCCGGCGAACACAGTTTGCCCGAAGCCGATTTTCTCGCCCTTGCCGGTCAAACCGACTTCAAGTCCCATCGCCGCACCCGCGCGGCATTGGCCAATGCGATTCGAGCACATCGCGCGCCCACTCCGGCCATGATGGCGTTGGTGGCTTCACTGGGCGACGCTCCCCTGACAACCGGAGGGTGGGATCAATACGACCGGGAGTTCGAACGTTACCTCGCTCGCTGGGCTCTGGAGCATCATGCCAAACTCACCCCCCCAATGCTTGAGGTTCATGGCGACAAGCTGAGCCCGGAGCAGTTTCTTCTCGCCATCCAATCTCTCGAACCCTCGACCGCAGCAGCTCAATTGGTGAAAGCCATCCCCCGTCTCGAGCGTCCGCTCAGCTCGGGTGAGCTCTCTCTTCTCGGCAGCCAACTCGACAACCCCGATGTAAAAAAAGGTCTCAACGCCATCCTTTCCGATCCCGCAAAAAGACTGTCGCTTCTTCGTACTTTCGAATCTCTCGACGCCGCCATGGCCGCCGACCGGTCACTGGCCCAATTGGTAGAGCAGGCCTCGCTTGATGCTTTTCCGGAAGCATTACCCGACAATCAGAAGCTCATCATTCGCCTCGCCAACAAATTCCGTCTGAAAGGACTCGAGACCCTGGTCACACAATGGCTCACCCAACCCAAGCTCAGCGCAGACGATCAGCTCCTCGCACTTTCAGCTCTGCGAGAGCTGGGCTCGACCAACCGTCCTCTCTTTGAAAAGTTTTACCGTTCATCCAATGCACCCCTGAAGCGTGAGGCGCTGATTGCACTCGCCGGACTGCCCAAACCAGACGTGGTCGCGATGATCGCGAAGGACTGGGACCAGCTTCCGGGTGACCTGCGTCAACTCGCGGTGCACGGACTGACTTCGCAAAAGGACAAGACCCTGGCTCTCGCCAAGGCCGCGGCCAACGGGCAGTTCAAGGGACTGACCGCAGACTCGTTGGGAAGCATCGTGGTCCTTCTCGGGGCCGATCATCCCGATGTCAAAAAACTCCTCAAGAACACCCCGGGACTTTTGCAGCCGGTGATTAATTTTACCGGCAACGATAGCGATGCGATCGACGTGCCCGTCACTCTGAATGGGCCTTTCACTGTTGAGTGCTGGGTCAAGCTTGCCCCCGGCATCGACAACTTGGATTCACTTTTGGGAAGTCCGCCCAATGGTCCTGACATCAACTTCTACGGGAGCACTTTTCGTCTCTACGCCGGAGCCAATGCCGGCGGAGATCGCATCGTGGCCTCCCGCCCGATGACCGCCAATCTTTGGACCCACTGTGCGGTCACCCGTGGCAGGAACGGCGTATTTAAAATCTACCTCGATGGCGCACCCGACCCCGCCAAATCCCGCCCCTACACAGGTCCGCTTGCCAACATGAAGGTGGGCCAATCGATCGTTCCGGGAGGATCCACCATGCAGATCCGCGAATACCGCATCTGGAACCGCGAGCGGACTGCCGAGGAGATCCGGGATGATTTCCAGACTTCCTACACCGGTGCCAGGCCAGCAGGACTCGTTCATCATTTCGATGCCGGCTCACCCGGCCTGAAGCTGCAAGGAAAGGCATCGGTCGTTCTCGTCGACGATGCGCCCAAACTGATCAACCCGGTCGCCGCCAAGGCCGCGAAGGAGAAGTTCCAGAAGTTCCTCTCCCTTGCCAATCGCAATGGCGATGCCGCGAAGGGCAAAACCCTTTTTGCGACCTGCATGGCCTGTCACAAGGTTGGCAAGGAAGGTGGAATCATTGGTCCTGATCTCTCAGGTGCCGGAGCGATGTCGACCGAAGCTCTCCTTCACAATATCCTCACTCCCAACGCCCAAATGGAGAGCGGCTACTATCGACACGATCTCATTCTCAAGGATGGCTCGAAGATCAGTGGTTCACTGGTCGAGGAAACGAAAGCTGCGCTCTCCATCCAACCGGTGGGAACGACCCTACAGGTTGTTCCGCGAACCCAGATCGCCGAGCACAAGGTCACAAAATCCTCGCTGATGCCCGAGGGCCTCATCGATCATTTGTCTCCTGCCCAGGTTGCCGACCTTTTCACCTATCTTCGGACCTTGAAGTAACTCGCCCCGCCTTGCATCGCCTCATATTCCAAAATCCGTTACCGACGGATCACTTGAAGCTGTCTGTTTCAGGAAGGTCACACCAGTGTGTCCTTCCCCTTTGAGTCTCCAATCATGAAAGCCACGATTCCACTCCTTCTTGCCACGCTCCCTATCGTTGCGATCGCACTGGAAGCCCCACCGATTTCCGTTTACTTCAAGAAGGTCCAACTCACCGACAAGTATCTCACCGAGGGTGCTTCGATTGGCGATATCAATGCCGACGGGAAACCTGATCTCGTGGCAGGACCTTTGTGGTGGCAGGGACCGGAGCTGGAGAAATCGTTTTCCTATGCCCCGGTCAAAAGCTTCCCTATCCAAGGACCCGGACTGAGCGGATACTCCAACAACTTTTTCACTTTCCCTCATCACATCACGCAGGACAAGTGGACCGACATTTTGAAAGTCGGCATTCCCGGACAGCCGTCCCATTGGGCCAAAAACCCCGGCGAAAATCCTTTTCCCAACGACAATACCGAGCACCAGTGCCCGCACTGCAAGGGACAGGAAAACATCTGCCACGAATCACCCCAGCTTCTCGACATCATCGGCGACAAGGAAAAGGAGTTTCTCGCCTTCAGCAAAGGTCACATCACCCTCGGCATTCCGAGCGCCGACGAAAGCAAACCGTGGACCGCCCTTCCCATCACTCCCCACGACCCAAGACGCTTCCCAACCTTCGAACACGGATTGGGAGCGGGCGACATCAATGGAGACGGGCTCATGGATGTGCTGGAGAAGCGAGGTTGGTGGGAGCAACCAAAGAACTGGGATCGTGAGACACCCTGGACCCACCACGCGTTCCAGTTCGCTCCCCGCCAAGGTGGAGCCCAAATGTTTGCCTACGACATCGACGGGGATGGCGACAACGACGTCGTGACCGCTCTCAATGCCCACTCGTGGGGCATGGCATGGTATGAACAGGTCAAAGAAAACGGAGCGATCACTTTCAAAAGACACACCGTGATGACCGACAAGCCGTCCGGTAATCCCTACGGCGTTTGTTTCTCCCAACCCCACGCGATGGATTGCGTCGACATCGACGGCGATGGCATCAAGGACATCGTCACCGGCAAGTGTTACTTCGCTCACAATGGTCGTGACCCGGGTGCCCATCAACCTGCGGTCCTCTATTGGTTCCGCACCACTCGCCACAAGGATGGCTCGGCTGAATTGGTTCCTTATCTCATCGACAACGATTCAGGAGTGGGCCGCCAGATCTCCACCGGCGATCTCAATGGCGACGGGAAACCTGATATCGTTGTAGGCAACAAGAAGGGCGTCTTTGCCTTCATCCAAACCGATACTCCTCCGAAAAAGAAACCCGTGGCAGCGGTTACACCAAGCAAGGGTTTTCTTCTCGAAGGCGAGTCGCTTCAAGTCACCAAACGAACCGGCTCGGTCGCTCCACAGGATCTGACCAAGTTTGGAGCGGCCTGGAGCAATCACAGTCATGTTTGGTGGACCGGTGCCAAGCCGAACGACCAAATTGAGTTCGCCTTCCAGGTCCCGACTGACGGAACCTACCGCCTCGGGGCCGGTCTGACCAAGGCCATCGATTACGGCATTGTCGAATTCACCCTTGACGGAAAGAAGATTTCCCCCGCCCTCGACCTCTACAACAATGGGGTCATTCACACCGGAACCATTGCCTTGGGCGACACCCACCCACTCAAAGCCGGCGCACACAAACTCGGAGTCAAGATCGTCGGAGCGAATCCCAAAGCCATCAAGTCCTACATGTTCGGCCTCGACTACCTCGTTCTTCATCGCGGCAGCAAGGAAGAGCTCCTCAAGTTTCGAAACACCCCGGCACACAAACCGGTCAACGCGCGGCCCAAAGGAAGGGAACGAATCAAGGGAGGCAACAGCCTCGATGCAAAAGTCCGCTCTCCCGAAGAACAACTCAAGTCCTTCAAGCTCCCGGAAGGATTCACCATTGAACTCGTCTCTTCGGAACTCGAAGGCACCGTCAAGCCCATCTCGATTGCCTTTGATGATGCAGGCCGTCTTTGGACTCAGACCGCCCGGGCCTACCCGCTCGACAAAGACACCGCCGCATTTGAGAATAAGGGACCCGACCAGATCATCGTCTTCGACAAACCCCACCTCGACGGGCCGATCAAACCACGAATCTTTGCCGACGGCCTCTCCATGCCGGTCTCGGTCCTTCCTCACGACAACAAGGTCCTCGCCATCCATGGCCCGAATCTCATCTCCCTTGAAGACACCGATGGCGACGGTTTTGCCGATCGCAACAAAACCCTCGTTTCCGGGTTTGGAATTCAAGACACCCACACCACCGTGCACCAGCTGACCCGGGTTCCCGGCGGCTGGATTTCGCTCTCCCAGGGGTGCAATTGTTTCGGCACCGTGAGCACGGCCGATGGAGCAAAGGTTCCCTTCAATCGTTCCCTCATCGGACGCATTCGTCCCAACGGAACCCGTCTTGAAATCATCGGAGCCGGGATGAACAACATCTGGTGCTGGGCCATCAACAAGGAAGGCCGGACCTTCATTCACGAAGCGAACGACTTTGGCTACAGCCAGGTTCCTTTCGAACAAGACACCACCTATCCGTCCTTCGTCAATTCCCGTCGCTACCCCGGGTCGATGATGCATCCACCTACCGCCCAAGGTCTGAATCTGGGTGGAACCGGCTTCAGTGGCATCGCGATTTCGGAAGACTCGTCATCACGAGGCTTCCCCGGTTCGTGGCAGAATGTCCACTTTGTCGCCAACCCCATTACCGGCTCCATCAACACCGTTGCCTACACCGTCGACCAAAAGGGAGTTTACCGATTTGAGAAAAAAGAAGACCTTGTTGCCTGTGATGACCCGATGTTCCGTCCGGTCGCCACCACCTTTGGTCCCGACGGATGCCTCTACCTGATTGATTGGTACAATCGGATCATTTCACACAACGAAGTCCGCAATGATCACCCATCACGCGACAAGATCTCGGGGAGAATCTGGAGAGTCCGTCATGCGTCGCAAAAACGCCTCGCTCCTCCCAATGTCGAGAAGGCTTCCAACTCGGTTTTGCTGAGGCACCTCGCCTCGGGGAACCTCTGGGAAATGCGGGCCGCCTGGAATCAAATCGCCAAACGGCAGGCCTCCAACCTTATCCCCGATCTCATTGCAGGTATCCGTAGCAAAAAGACCTCGGACTCCGTTCGCATCCACGCCCTGTGGTGTCTCGAAAGCCTTGGCCACTTTGACCTCTCGCTTTGGAGAGAATTGCTCGCCGATGGGAATCCCAACCTTCGCTACGAAGCCGTTCGTGCCCTTTCCACTCTGCAGCCTTCTCTCGACCAAGTGCATCAACTTCTCTCCCGTTTGGCCAAGGACCCATCCTTCCGAGTCCGAAATGAAATCGCTCGGTTCTTCCGCGATACCCCACAGAAGCTGAACGCCAAACATCTGGCTATTCTCAAATCACTGAAGATCCCCAAAAACAAGCTTCATCAAGAGAAGAGCAACGGATGGAAAGGTCCTCACCTTGCCCTCGGCGGCGCCTACGAGTCCGCTTTCCTCAATCTGTTGGTCGACAAAGCAATCAACCGGGATACCCCTCCGCCACCGTTGGTCGATGAAGCACGCTGGAACAAAACGATTGCAGTGCACCCGCCCAAGCCGGCGGCCGGGCAAAAGAAGGTTCACGACCGGATCAAGTCACTGACCGCATCGTTCACTTCAAAACAAGGTGATCTGGCACGAGGTCAGATTCAGTTCCAGGCCCGTTGCTCTTCGTGTCATTCGGCTGACGGAAGCAGCGGCTTTGCTCCCGCGCTGGGAGGAGGGAAAGGCCGCTCGATCGAGGCTCTGCTCACCGCAATCCTCGACCCCAATGCCGCCGCCGAAACTGTTTTCAACAGTTACCGGATCGTCAAAACAGACGGCAGCACCGTCGAAGGCTTCCGCTCCGCGCTAACCCCGGACAAAGTCACTCTGACTTTCATGGGAGGTGCCAGCCTCGACATTCCCGTGACGGAGATCAAGGACGCCGGTTACGTACAGGGGAAGTCGGTAATGCTGGAAAACATCGCCAGCGGGATGAAGGACTCCGAGCTCAACGATCTCATCACCTATCTCCGCAGCTTGAAGTAAGCTCGGACGAAAGAGACGCTCAGAGCGAGACCTGTGTCGCAAAACGACACATCAATCTCGTGTAATCTACCTAGCCTTGGCCGGATCATTCCCGTATGGTCCCGGGTCCACGATCAAAACAAAGCAGCCATGAGAACTTTCTTTGCCTTTATCGCCCTCACTCTCGCCCTTCCCGCGAAAACCCAGTCGCTTTTCGACGGAAAGACCCTTGACCAGTGGGAGGGCAACCCGGCCATCTGGCGTGTCGAGGACGGTGCCATTACTGCATCCATTAAGGCAGGCGAACGGCTTCGGAGAAACGAGTTCCTTTTCTGGAAGGGCGAGGTGGCCGATTTCGTGCTCTCGCTTGAATACAAAATCACCGGCGGACCCACCGCAAATTCCGGCATTCAAATCCGTTCGATCAAGGATGCCTCAGGTCATGCCGCCGGCTACCAGTGTGATCTCGATGATGGCAAGCTCTGGCTGGGCCGGATCTACGATGAACACGGACGGGCCCTCATTGCCGAACGCGGTGCCTTGACGAAAATCTCGACCGACGGAAAGCGTCAATCACTTCCCTTCTCCGCCCCCGCTTCCTTGCAACGCTTTGCCAAGGTCGACGACTGGAACCACTACCTCATTCGTGCCATCGGAAACCGCATCGAGATTCACATCAACGACATTCATTTCACCACCCTCGATGACGTCCAAGTCGGCCAAGCTGATCTCTCCGGTTTGCTTGGAGTCCAGATTCATAGTGGAGCGGGCCCGGCCAAAGTCCAATTCCGCAAGATCAAACTCACGACCTTTGAGCAGAAGACCGAACCGACCGCTCCAGACAAAAAGACCGAGACTCCGAAGAAGGCCACCGTGGGAATTGTCCCTCAGGACGCCCCCAACATTGGCTTTGAGAAAGGGAATTTCGACGGCTGGACCCAGACCGGAAATGTCTTCCCCAAAGGCCCGATCAAAGGGGACACCATCGTGGTCCGCGGTCGGGGCAACTCCAATCATGACGGCAACTTTTGGATCGGGGGCTATGAAGTCGACAAGAGCGACTCTTCCCAGGGAACGATGACTTCGGATCCCTTCAAGGTCACCCACCCATGGGCTGCCTACCGAATTGGAGCCGGACCCAACCCCGAAACCCGGGTCGAAATTCTCGATGCCAAATCCGGCAAGGTGATCCATAAGGCGAGTGGCCGCGGAGAGATTGAGGACATGGTCGTCAACGTCATCGATCTCAAAGCCCACCTGGGCAAAACGATCCGGGTCCGGGTGGTCGACGAACATTCCGGCCATTGGGGTCACATCAACTACGACGACTTCCGCTTTTATCAGGAGAAGCCCACCAAACTCGAGATTGCTCCCAAGCCAAATCTCAGCAGTCCCCTGCTTTGGCACCTTCGCGATAACCCCAATCAGGATGACAAACTTGAAACCGTTCGCAGCATGAAAGTGCCAGCCGGTTTCAGTGTTTCCACGGTCGCTTCCGAGCCCGACATCGTGCAACCGATCAACTTTGCTTTCGATGCCCGGGGGCGCCTGTGGGTGGCCGAATCGGTCGACTATCCCCGCAAGCCCGAACCCGGAAAAGGCCAGGACCGGATCATCATTCTCGAGGACGCCGATGGCGACGGGACTTTTGAAAAGAAGAAGGTCTTTGCCGACAAGCTCAGCCTGATCAGTGGGTTGGCAGTCGGTTACGGCGGAGTGTATGTCGGTTCCGCTCCCGACATCATTTTCCTGGCTGACAAAGATGGCGACGACCGGGCCGATGGAAAGCCCCAAGTCCTTGTGACTGGCTTCAGCACCCGGGACACTCACGAAACTCCCAACTCCTTTCTCTGGGGAAATGATGGCTGGCTTTACGGCTGCCACGGAGTGTTCAACCCCAGCTGGGTGGGCAAGCCCGGCACTCCGAAAGAAGAGCGGGTTTACGTCGAGTCCGCCGTCTGGCGCATTCACCCTGTCACTCATGAATTCCAGGTCTACGCCGTGGGAGGTTCCAACCAATGGGGACTCGCTTACAACGAACACGGTGACCTCTTTATGACCCACTGTCGTTCCGCCTGGGGTCTCGGGCCGGTGACCCAGGTCTTTCGCGACGGCCACTATTGGTCGCAAGCCAATCGCAATCACGCCTCCTTTATTGCGGCTCCCGGCGGTGGATACAACAACGTGGAGATTGGCGAGAACACCTTCTTCAAATCGATCGCGGCCTACGGTCACGGCGAAGGTGGAGCCGGTGCCGGCGGATCAAAGGCCATCTTTGGAGGTCACTCGCATTGCGGCACCATGATCTATCTCGGTGACAACTGGCCCGATGAATACCGGGGCAATCTCTACACCAGCAACCTCCACGGAAGCCAAATGAACCGGGAGCAGCTGGTGAAGCGGGATTCGGCTTACCTTTCATCTTCCTACGGACGCGACCAACTCTATACTGCGGACCGCGAATACCTTTCGGTTGCCCTCAAGTATGGTCCGGACGGTGCGGTTTATTTATCCGACTGGGCCGACAAACAACAGTGCCACAACAACCGCTTTGAAATCTGGAACCGCGAAAACGGCCGCCTCTATCGCATGCAGTGGGATGCCACTTACAAACCGGTCAAGATCAACCTCGACAAGGACAGCAACGAGAAGCTCATCGGCTATCTCAACCACAAGAATGAATGGTTTACCCACACCGCCCAGCATGTCCTCCGCCAGCGGGCGGCAGCTGGAAGGAACCTCGACGGCATTGTCCCGGTCCTGAAGAGACACGTTCTCGATGCTTCAAAGGACAACCGCTATCGTGCGCTGATCATGCTTCACGCATGTGGAGGACTGGATCAAAAGACGATCCGCGCCTTGCTCAAGGACGAGGACGAGCACCTTGTTAAACAAGCCCTCCTCTTCGCCACCGAAGGAGGCCTCAAGGACACGACGATTGCCAGAGACCTGGTCGCGCTATCCGAATCAACTCCCTTCCCGACGGTGCGACTTCACCTCGCCCTTGCCTGTCAGAACAAGCTTCCGCCCGAGACTGCCAAGGCCATCCTCGCCAACCTTTCCATGAAAGTTGCGGATGCCGAAGACCGCTTCATCGGCAAGGCGGTTTGGTATGCCATGAGCAAGTTTGTCGACGAGAATCCCTCGGCTGCTCTCGACCTCGCTTCTCAAACGCCTCTGCCATCCCTGCGTCGCGCCCTTTTCTGGAACCACGCCAAGAAGAACCTTCCGGAGGCCATGGAGCGGGCTCTCAAACTGACTTCCGACAGCCATGCTGCGGATGTCGTTTCCATGACCCTTCTCCTTCATCAAAAAACAAAGAAGATCGCCACCCCGGCAGCGTGGCCAGCCCTCAAGGCCCGGGCTCTCAAGAGCAGCAACAAGGACATCCAGAAACACGTTG
The DNA here is from genome assembly GCA_050049035.1 of Akkermansiaceae bacterium. GTDB lineage: Bacteria > Verrucomicrobiota > Verrucomicrobiia > Verrucomicrobiales > Akkermansiaceae > SW10. Next base: position 11,485 of record JASFWU010000021.1, read on the forward strand.
CGGCCCTTGATGCCAAATTCGAAGGAACGGCGCAGGTCGCCAAAAAGATCCCCTTCAAAGGCAAGCCGATTGGCAACGCCCGCAAGATCAAGGTCGATGCCGCCAAGGGACTCAAATACGCCCAGGAACTCATCGTGGTTGATCCTGGTGAAGGACTGGAACTCACCTTCAACAACAAGGATGGCATTCCTCACAACCTCGTTCTCATCAAGCCAGGCAGTCTTGAAAAAGTTGGAGCAGCGTCCGATGCCCTGATCAGCAACCCCAAGGCTGCCGAAAGACACTATGTCCCGGGACTTCCGGAGATCATGGATTTCATCCCGGTTATCAACGCCGGGGAGTCCTTCATTCTCAACATGAGGGCACCGAGCCAGCCGGGCGACTATCCTTACGTCTGCACCTTCCCCGGTCATTGGCGGGTGATGAAGGGCATCCTGCGGGTTCGCGGAAAGTCCACCACCTCGATCAACGATCCCAAGGCCAAGAAAATCCTCTTCCTTGCCGGTGCTGATTCTCACGGCTGGGGATCCCACCAACATGTCGGTGGAACCAACATCCTCGCCAAAGGAATGCGGGATTCCGCCCTCCCAGTGACTGTTAAAGTGATCAAAAAATGGCCCGAAGATGCCGAACTCCTGGCTCACCACGCCCTGGTCATCTATGCCGACGGATGGGGTCGACACCCTGCCAATGGCAAGCTGGCTTCGCTGAAAAAGTTCATGGATCAAGGAGGCGGACTCACCGTCATTCACTGGGCCACCGGCCTGGGTTCGCCTGATGCCGGAGACAGGAACAAGGATCATTCTAAGGATCCTGTCCGACGCCAATGGCGCAATCTGGTTGGAGCGGACTTTGAACCCTGGCACTCGGTGAGTCGTTTTTGGGATGCCAGTTTTGAGAAGCTTCCCAAGCATCCGGTTACTCGTGGGGTTCCTCCGTTTGTCATTCACGACGAATGCTACTTCCATCTTCGCTGCGAAGATCCCGAATGCGATCACGTCACCCCCCTTCACGGTGCTCTCCCACCGGTTGGCATCATCAAACCCGGGAGCGGGATGGACCGTGGAGATGAATCAGCGCTCGAAGACGTGAAGAAGGGTATCGATCAATATTGCGCCTGGGGCTATGAGCGCCCGGCTGGCGGACGGACCTTTGGTTTCACCGGCGGACACACCCACTGGAACTGGGGACGCGATGAACTTCGCAAACTGATTCACAATGGCATCTACTGGACCACCGGAGCCGAAGTTCCTGCCAATGGCATCCCTTCGGAGCGCCCGACCGCAAAAGAGATGCTCGAAGGGCTCAAGGGAAATCCCGGTTGGACCGAGGAAGGGCTGCAAGTGATGCTGGATCGAGCCGGCGGAGGCGAGTTGATCAAGTGGGGACAATATTCCCGCGGCCCCCTTCCGGTCGGGCCGAAACCAAAGCCCAAGCCTAAAAAGGAACTTGGTCCCGGGCTTGTCATCGAGGGGGAATCGCTCCGTGTCGTAAAAGCCGATGGACGGGTCATATCCCAGGCAATGCAATCCTTTGGCTCCGGAATCTGGAGCGCCAATTCCCAACTTTGGTGGACTGCCGGAAAAGAGGGCGCGACCTTGATTGTCGAATTCACCGCACCCGCTGATGGCGCACACACCTTGTATTTTGCCGGAACCAAAGCCGTCGATTACGGCATTCATTCCTTCACCCTCAACGGCAAGGCGATTGGCAAACCCCAGGACTTTTTCCAGCCCAGCGGAGTTTCACACACCGGCCAGGTTTCGCTTGGAAAAGTAACGGTCAAGAAAGGCCAGAACACGCTGACCATCAAATCCACGGGTGCCCATCCCAAGGCCCAGAAACGCTACATGTTCGGACTCGATTTTCTTCGACTGGCCCCATAAGTATTTTGGGGCGTATGCAGAAATGCGAGATCACGCAGAAAGGCTGGCATCAGCCCGGGAGTCACTTGAGGGACTATCGGTCGGAGACGCGATTGGTGAAGCCCTAAGTTATCGCTTCTATGAAGCCCGGGAGAATTGTGACTTCTCGGCATTCCGGGACGGCACCGTTCGCTATACCGACGACACTGAAATGGCGATCGCGATTGTCGAGACGCTCAGCTCAACAAGGACAATCGAAGAGGACCTTTTGGCGTGGGCCTTTGGGTCGAGATTCAGACGCGATCCCGATCGAGGATACGGTAAAATGGCACGTCGTATCCTAACTGAGATCTCAGCGGGAACACCCTGGGAGGAGGTTTCCAAAAATGCATTTGGAGGAGGCTCTTTCGGGAACGGCGCAGCCATGCGGGTTGCGCCTTTGGGAGCCTATTTTGCTGACGAGATCCAATCCATTCCGGAGATTGCGACACGATCCGCACGGGTCACCCATTATCATCCGGAAGGGATTGCCGGTGCCATCGCGGTTGCTGTGGCCACCGCAGCTGCTCTCGGTGCCCGCTCCATGACTCCAAGTAAGGCCGCTGATTCGGTTTGGAATGCCACCATTGACCTCACCCCAGAGAGTTCCGTCAGGCGAAAAATGATCCATGCCAAATCGATGGGTTTCATCTCCAATATCGAAGCGGCCCGCGAACTCGGAAACGGTGCCGAAATCTCCGCTCAAGATACCGTTCCTTTCTGCATCTGGAACGCCTGTCGATGTTTGGGAGAATACCACGAGGCCATTCTTAGCACGATCGAAGTCGGCGGAGACTGCGATACCAACAGCGCGATTGTGGGAGGGATTGTATCGTAATTTGCAGGAACCGAGTCCATTCCTGCCGACTGGCTTCGAGTGCGGGAGAAACTCGATATCAGGCATTAGTTTGATCTCGGACAATTCTCTTAATCTCAGAGACCGAGGTTATCCAAGGCAAAGAAATCCTCTTCACCTCATTCCAGCTGCCAACTCTTCGGTTTGTCTGATGAGTGTTTCCTGGTCCTCTGCCGAGAGTTGCGAGCGCTCGATGGCACCTCTGACCATTTGATAAAACTCAGCAAGATCATCGAGACCTTGTCGCTGTCCGTCGACCGGCCCAAACGAAAACATGTTCAGGTCACTCGAAAGAGACGAGAGAATCTCTCTTTGGATTTCGGTTGACTGGGCTTCGATCCACTCGGTCTGGTCCGGATGATAGATGAACTGCCAAACCGCCAAGAGTTGCCTTGTTTTTGGGTTTATTGACGGATCACTGATTAGGGACTGTCCTTCGTCAGGCATGACTCGGGAAATCACTTCGGTCAGCCGGGCAACATCGCGAGTCGGATGATCACCATGCAAGACCGACCAGTCTTCACTCCATATCTCAGGATGGAAAGGCCCCGGACCATTCTGCTCAATCCTCTGAGACGACAAGCGGTTAAAAAGGTCTTCACGTTGACGAGGCTCTAAATGAGGCAAAATCACCTCAACCATTTGATTGGGATCCAATGAGAGATTGTTCGCACCCTGAATCAACAATACCATCGCGTGTTCGGCATCTCTCTCTACTAGTCTTTTGAAGGCTGCACGAAGGACTCGTTCTGCAACCAAAAACTCACCACTCAAAAATCCGTCAACCAAGGCTGGGTTCATAAAAAGCGAGGGAAGTTCGGAAATGTCTTCCTCAAATGGGTCAAGCCGATCTCGAAGGACTTCGGTGAGCGCTTCTGCAGGCTGGGAGGAACTCCAACCTCCAAAAGCTCCATAAACGAGAACTCCCCAAAGCTTCTGCTCAAAATCCGCCAAAGCCCCCGAACCACCTTTCGCCTCCAGAGTTTCTTGTAATTGAATCACAGCCATCACTCCCTCCTTCCCCTGGCGGCGTCCGATCTCCCGGGCCAGCAACACCAACCAATCCGGAGGCCGTGATTTTGCGCCAGACTTTGCTGCCTCCAACCAGTTGCGGCACTCCCGTTCTAACTCATTCCACAACTCTTCGTCGCTTA
>JASFWU010000225.1:0-4997 GCA_050049035.1 Akkermansiaceae bacterium
CGCCAGGACTTCCAAATGGTTTTTCAGGATCCTGCCGAGTCCCTCGATGCAAGAATGTCGGTTGGCGAGTTGATCGCCGAACCTCTGGTCATCCAGGGGCTTGGGAACCGCTCGGCACGTCAAAAGAGAGTTGCCGAGTTGCTGGACCGGGTCGGGCTTCCTCGAAACGCCGCCAACAAATTCCCTTTCGAGTTTTCCGGAGGACAACGTCAGCGGATCGGAATTGCCCGGGCTCTGACGGTGAATCCAGATCTTTTGGTGCTGGATGAACCGGTGTCGGCACTCGATGTTTCGGTGCAGTCCCAGGTCATGAATCTCCTCCTCGAACTTCAGCAGGAGTTTAACATGTCTTATCTCTTCATCGCTCACGACCTTGCTGTGGTGAAGCACATGAGCGACCGGGTCGCCGTGATGTATCTTGGCAAGATTGTCGAACTGGCTCCGGCGGAAGAGATCTATCGCAATCCACGGCACTCCTACACCAAGGCCCTGCTCTCGGCAATTCCCACTCCCGATCCCACCGTCGAACCCGACCGCGTGGTATTGGAAGGAGACGTCCCGAGTCCCATCGATCCACCGGAAGGTTGCGCTTTCGGGCATCGTGTAAATCACCCGAAATATGGGGAGAGTATCGGCCAGGAATTGCCTTTCCTCGAAGTTTCCCCGGGCCATTGGGTTCAGGATTGCCCCTGCTGCGTTGAGAAGTAGCGGGATGGGATAGCCTCTGGCAGCGGGAAAAGCACATGCAAATGAGCGGGGAGAATCCTTATCAGGCTCCGGTTGCCGAAGCGATTCTGGAAGTGAGGTGCCGGGCGGCGAAGGCCAAGTTGAAAGGAACCCGCTGTTTGGATGCCACCAATGGCGTAATCCAGTCTGAAATGGGTGAACTCCGGTTTGGGATCGTCCCGGATAAAGCATTTCCAATCTCGATTCTGATTGCAGGAGTAATGGCGTTCTGGTCCCCGCTTTTTGGAGTGATCGGCTACGTCGGGAGCTATTTTTTAGCCGTCGCCTTTTTTTCGAGACCTGCATCGATTCAGTTGAAGGATGGAGAAGTAACGGTCGATACCAAACGGGATCTCCTCGCGATCCAAAAACGGCGGAAGGGGTGGACGTTCACAATCGCATTTGCGATTACGCCCGAGTGTTACCGGCTGCTTCCCAAGTTAAACCTGAACATCATAAAGGAAGAGTTACAGGAGACCTCAAACTTCAATTGGCACCTCTTGGCGCTCCTGGTGATGATCGGCAGTGCCAGCCTGCGTTTGGTCCTGTAGTCATCGTCGTGACCGAGAAATCACGTCGCCTGGTGGGTCGGCAATCAAGAAACCAACTCGTCGATGCAGAACTGCGACCAGGTCTCGAGGCTGGGATAGAGCTCTCCCTTCAGATCGGCGGCCGATTGAAAAGAGAGGTTTGCCAGCGAGTCCTCGGCCGAGGTGACCTCATTTGAATCGAGATCGAAAATGTGCACCACTCCAAGGTGAACCTTTCCGACGTCGTTGCTGTCGTCGTTAAGCAGAGCCACGATGCGGTTTTTGTGGTCTCCCTTGATGTTTAGTTCCTCGTCAATCTCACGTTCCACTCCGGCGAGGTAGGTTTCACGGCCCAGCGGGTCGGCCCGCTCATCGACCGGATTGATGTGTCCTCCAACGCCTACCGAACCCTGTGCGTGCAGGCGGCTTTCACCCCCGCTCTTTCCACGGGTGTAGTGGAGGTAGTGTCCGTTGTGGTGGAAAAGGGCGTAAGGAATAATCTGTTTAAAGGAAGGATCTTCTTCGGCCTTGCCGCGATCCATGAAGAAATTGTTGGCCGGATCGAGGATGGCCTCGAGATAGCGAAGGACGTCGGTCTGGATCCCTTGAAAGGCACCGAGCTCTTCGAAAAGGTCACGTGAGATGACGAGGATCTCTTCTCCCTGATAGTCGCGCATGATTTTTGCAGTGAGAGGTTAGTGGTCTTTTTCAACCTCTTCGGTTTTCACCTCCTTGGGATCTTCGTGCATTCCCGATGACGGAAGAAGCATGAAGCAGGCTCCCATGATGAGGGTCGGAATCAAAGCGGCTTTCGCCAGATTGAGAGGAACCACTCCACCTTTGAAGTAACGACCAAGAACCGACTGGCCGGCAGGGTTGGGAGCATTGGCGATCACGGTAAGGCCACCGCCGGTGACCGCACCAGCAAGGACGGCATACTTCGATATGATTGGCAGACCCGGCGCCTGGGAGGCGAGATAGGTGATGGCGGCGTTGTCGTTGAAGGCAGTCAGAAGAGTTGCCCCGATCATGAGGAGCCACTCGCTGTCAATGGAGGTCAGGAGCACCGAAATCCACCATCCCTGGCAGCCGCCGTGAATTACCAGGCCGGCGAGGAAAAAGCCGACAAGAATCGGGCTCTTCATATCGACGTCGTTTTGGTGGTGACCGGTGGCCTGGGTAAATCCGATGAAGAAAAGGAAACCCAGGATGAAGACCATTTGGTAGTGGGCGGTGACCACGGTAAAAGCGAGGAAAAGGATGTGAACCAGGGTGATCCACGCCGGGATGGGGTCCTCGCGCTCGACCCAGCGAAGCGGTTGGTTGAGGTCGCCGCTTTCCTTTCGACCCATGTTGGCGAACTCCTTCTTGAAGTATTGGAAGTAGAGGATGTTGGAAATGACGATGCCCACGACCGCTTTCCAGCCGAAGTTGAGGAACATGAAGCCCATGCCGAAGTTCCACTTTTCAGCAATCATGAGGACCGGGGGAGCGGCAAAGTGAGTGAGCGTTCCTCCGACCGAGATGTTCACGAAGAGGAGACCGAGGGTGGCGTAGGCAAACTTGTTGGATGGCTTAAGGTCAAAGAACTTCTTGGCGAGCAGCATGGCCGCGATGGTCATGGCGGCGGGCTCGGTGATGAAGGAGCCAAGGATGGGAGTGATGGTAAGGGCGGAGAGCCACCAGGCGGCGGGACGTCCTCCAAAAATCTTGGCAACCTTGTCAACGAGGGCTTCGGCGAAGCGGACGACGGGTCGGGTGGCGGCGATGGCCATAATGATCACCACGAAGATTGGTTCGGTAAAGTTGACGTCTTTTCCAATGTAGTACTCAACCTGTTTGATGCCGGCCCAAAGACCGTCACCATTGATGCCGAAGAACCAAAGGACGGCCAGTCCCAGAGCAAGAACCCAGATGCCAAAGATCGCTTCAACCTCGCCGAGGAAGTGGAAGAGGTTGGCTTTGAAAGAAACGTGGTCGCGCGCGTCTTCGTGAGGCTTGTGTTCGGCGGTCAGCTGGTTCTCGGTAATGTGCTTTCGGTGCTGTTCCTCGTGGTGGTGTGCCATTTTGACGAAGAATCCGCTGAGAAAGGTGTGAATGATGGCGCAAAGGAAGATGATGGTGGCGACGATATTGAATCCGCCGATCGAAGTTCCGGGAATGGCAATGGTGGCGCGATATTTCAGCTTCTCCCAGATTCCCCACTCGGGATTGGCACCTTCCTCGGCGTCGTACTCGCTCAACGGGAGGGGGAACTTGGCGTATTGATCCTTGTCGAGCGCGTATTCCTTGGCTTCGTAGGTCACCGTGTCAGCGGAGGCATGGGCGTTGTCACCGAGAAACAGGAACGCGATAACGGCGAAAAGCGGAAAAAGTGCCAGTGATTTCACGGGCGGGACTGTAAACAGAGAAGGCAGGGGAGCAAGCCCTAGAGCGAGCCGATTTCGGCTTCAATTTCGACGATCCGCTCGATGATTTTTTTCCCCTCGGGGTGGCTGCCCGCGAGTTCTCTCTGGAGAGCGAGTTTTTTGGCGGAGTTTTCCAAGATCACCTCACGGCTTCCTTCGATCTCGGGGAGTGATTGGCTCATCCGGAAGATTTTTCCTCTGGTTTCGACGACCTTTTCCATCGCTTTTGCCGCCTCCTCCGGCCGTCCGGCTGACTTGGAGGATCGGGCCTCGTTTTGCCAGCGGACCAGGTCGGCATTCAGCTTTAGCAGAAGCGGGTGATTCTTGCGAAGGTCCTGAAACCTGCTTTGAGCGGCACGAGTTTTCTGTTCGAGCAATTCCAGTTTCCCTTCGGGGTCGAGGTATTCACTTGAAATGAGGCGATTCAGTTCGGAGAGAAGTTTTTGTTTTTCGTTGAGGAGCGCGGCTTTTTTGAACTGGGCTTCCCGGAGTTCTTCCTTGGTGGGAGGGTCGGGTGGCGATTCGGTCTCGGAGACGGGCTTCTCCTCGCGGCATCCTGTCAAAACCAGCAACAGGGGAAAAAGGAAGATCAGACGTGCCATTTCCGGAGAGAATCACGAATCAGAAGTGAACGCCACCTTTGAAATGTCCCGAGGTGTTTGGTAGAGTCCCGGGGTGGAGGAAGTTGGTCTGCTGGAACGGTGGCTTTACCGGAATTACAACCAAGTGAGTGCGGTTGGGGCATATACCCGTCAACGGATCCTGCCGGGAGCGTGGATTTTGGCAGGGGGCGGCATGACCAGCGTGTTTCTTGGGGCCAACTTTCAGCGAAGCATTGTGATGATGCTGACCCTTTTGATGCTGGGTGTGATGATGGTGGGCTTGGTTTGGGTTATTTTGCGAAGAGCCTCGGTTTCAGCCGTCCGCGAGACTCCTCCGACGGGGGCGGTGGGTGAGGAACTACGATATGACCTCATTGTGAGAAACGAGGGGCGGACACGCCTGACCGAGGCCTACCTTTGTGAGGCGGGAAACGACCCGCGGCCGAGCCTATGGGAATTTTTGAATCTTCGCGAACCAGGCGAGGAAGAGAGAAATTTCATCGACCGGCGTCTCGGTTTTTACCGGTGGAAATGGTTGATGGCCAAGGGTGGCAGGTGGAGGGAAGGGGGAAGATCCCTGCCACTGGATTTGCTAGGAGGAGAGGAGGCCCGGTTTACAATGTCGTTGGTGCCAACAAGACGGGGATTGCTGGTTCTGGAGGATCTTCGGCTTGAGCTGCCGGACCCACTGGGCCTGTTCCAGCGGCGAAGTACCACTCTCAATGAACGGG
>JASFWU010000226.1:0-4987 GCA_050049035.1 Akkermansiaceae bacterium
GACAGTGCAGTGGACCTGGCAGGTGATGCCTGGATCGATGTGTTTACGATCACGGTTAACGACCTTCCCTACGAGGTGACCTGGACGGATGCCAACTCATGGCAGATTACCGTTCCCATCGCACCTGGACCAAATGCGCTGACGCTAAAAGCATACAACAATCAGGGACAGGAAGTTGGAAGTGACAGCATCACCGTGACCAATACCAGTGCCACCCAATTGGCCAATGCCACCAACACCGCGATTCGTGAGTTGCACTATCATCCGGCCGATCCATCCGCTGCCGAGATCGCGGCAGGGTTTACCGACGCCGATCTTTTCGAGTTTATTGAAATCACCAATCTCTCGAACACCGAGGTTGATCTCAGCGGATCAGCCTTTACCGACGGGGTGGCCTTCACCTTCCCGCAAGGCACTCTTCTTGCTCCGGGAGGAAGCGTTCTTATAACTTCAAACCAACCGGCCTTTGAATTCCGCTACGGCGCCGGTGGTTTTGTGATCGCAGGCCAATACACCGGGCAACTCAGCAATGGAGGCGAGCAAATTCGATACGTCGGAGCCGATACCAACGTGATTGCCGAATTCAGCTATGGCGATGAGAACCCGTGGCCCGGAAGCGCCGATGGCGACGGCTACAGCCTGGTCTTCTCAGGTGGAGATCCGGCGCTACCGCTGAACTGGCGGACCAGCAGTTCCATCGGAGGCAATCCCGGGGCTGATGACGGACAGCCCTTCAACGGAACTCCAGATCAGTTGTTGGACTACGCCCTGGTCGGGGAACCGATCGCAACGATCAACGGGGCAACTTTGGAGATGAGCTTCCTGCAGAATCTCTCTGCCGATGATGTCATCGTGATCGCCGAATACTCCACCAACTTGTCCGTTTGGACTCCTCTCACTTCAGGCGACCTGGTTTCAAGAACGAATCAAGGCGATGGGACTACCATGATCACCTACCTCACTCCCCTTTCGCCCGTCACCGAAGAACGCCAGTTTGTGCGGGTGAAGTTGATATTACGTTGATCTTACTCCCGGAATTCCGAGGGTCTCACTCCGGCCCACTCCAAAAAAACATTCGAGAAGTGAAAGGCGTTCCGGTAGCCGACCGACTTGGCAATCGTTTCAATCTTGTCTTCGCTATCGAGAAGCAACTCGCTGGCCCGCTGCATCCGCAGGTAGGTCAGCTGTTGCATCGGGCTGCGACCAAGCTCCTTATGGCAAAGCCTCCGAAGGTGCTCGGGACTCACGCAGGCAAGTTCACCAAGCTCCGCAAGTGACCAGGGATGGTGCAAACGCCGGCCCACCTTTTTCCACAACTTCCATAAGCGGTCATCCTCTTGATGGGGCTGGGCGAATTGCAGAACATACTGGTGAATCAACTCCACCCAGTGATGGGAAAGCGCCGTTTTGCCTTCCTCTTCACATTCCGCAATCAAACCTTCGATGGCACATCGCAAGGGTTCGCCGGAATACTCCCCTCTGACCGGTGAGTTGGCCGAGACGATCGGTGTCGTTTCCCTGCTTTCCAGGTAACGCACCCAGCAAAACCGCCAGCTCTTTCCTCCGGTGCACTTCAAGGCATTCGCCACAAAGGGTGGCAAGAGACAGGCCTGCCCTGCCGCAACCTTCTTCCAGCCGCCATCCACCAGAATCGAGCCTTCGCCACTGAGACAAGCCATCATGAAGGTCCCCGATTGATCCGTTCTGAAAATCTCAAAAGGCGGCCGGGCATTCATGATCCCGGCGTGAATGATCTGGTGCCGTCCCAACAAGGAACACACCGGAGCATCGCGAAGCCAGTCTCGCTCGTCACCACTCCAGGCCTTCACCACCCGCGAGCGCGTGTGTTTTCCAAATACCCGAACATTCTCAAGCCGTTTGGGATTTCGCTTACCGACCGACATGGCGTCGGGCAGAGTGTCCCTTTCACCCACCCTTCACCAGTCAAAAATCCGGGGGCATCTCGCACTTTATGTGGATATTTTGTATGCGATTGTGCACTCTTTTGAGACTCCACTCGTTAGTCTCCTCACAATCCAACTTTCCCAACAAAACATCATGCCCAATCCATGGACCGGGGTCGGAAACCCCTACACACGAAAAGAAATGCTGGAACGGCTTCATGATACCCTTGCAAGGGGCGAAGCCATCATCGGTGCCGGTGCCGGAACCGGCATCTCCGCAAAGTTCATCGAAAAAGGAGGAGCCGACCTCATCATCATTTACAACTCGGGACGCTTCCGAATGTCAGGCGCCGGCTCCACCGCTGGCCTGATGTCCTACGGTGACGCCAACGCCATCGCGATGGAGATCGGAGAATTTGAGGTTCTACCCGTGGTCGAGGAGATCCCGGTGATTTGCGGCGTTCACGCCACCGACCCACGGAGGCGCATGTGGCATTTTCTTCGTCAGGTCATCGATATGGGCTTTTCCGGAGTAAACAACTTCCCAACCCATACCATTGTCGACGGCCAATACCGACAGACCCTGGAGGAAACCGGAATGAGCGTGCAGAAGGAAGTCGAAATGATTGCCCTCGCTCACAAGATGGATCTTTTCACCATCCCTTATGTGGTCACTCCGGAGGAAGCAAAGGCGATGACCGAGGCAGGCGCCGATGTCATCATCGCTCATGTCGGCTGCACCATTGGCGGGTCGATTGGAGTGACCGACGCCACGGTCTCGATGGATGATGCGGTCAAGGCGACCCAATCCATCTGCGATGCCGCTCATTCCGTTCGCAAGGATGTCATGGTCCTCTCCCATGGTGGCCCCATCCTGACTCCCGAAAATGCCGCGCATGTTTGCGAGCACACCGACGCGGTTGGTTTTGTGGGAGCTTCCAGCCTCGAACGCATGGCGGTCGAGAAGCCCCTCGCCGACCTAACCCGTGAGTTCAAGTCCATTCCAGTCAAACGAATCCACTGAAGCCATGACCATCGCAGTCTTAGGAACTCTCGACTCAAAAGGCCACGAGCACGCTTTCGTCGCAGAGCTCATTCGTCAACGGGGGCACGACACCCTACTCATCGATCTTGGCTCGGGGAGCGACCCACAAGTTACTCCTGACATCACCCGTTTCGAAGTAGCTGCGGCCATCGATCTCGATTTCCAAAGCCTTATCGATCGACAGGATCGTGGCGAATGTGTCGTGGCGATGTCGAAAGCGGCACCGGTGTTTCTTTCCAAGCTGGTTGCCGAAGGGAAAATTGACGGCGTCATCTCACTCGGTGGTGGAGGTGGCACGGCCCTCGGGACGGCTGCGATGCGGGCCCTCCCCATCGGTTTTCCAAAGCTGATGGTCTCCACCTTGGCTTCAGGCAACACTGCACACTACCTTGAGACAAAGGACATCACGATGATGCCTTCGATTGTCGATGTGGCCGGCCTCAATCGGATTTCCAAAACCATCTTCACCCGGGCCGCCGGAGCAATCTGCGGAATGGTGGAAGCCGAGGTCGCCGACGAAAAGGAAAAGCCCCTCATTGTCGCAAGCATGTTTGGTAACACCACCGAGTGCATCAACATTGCTTCCAAGGTGCTTGAGGATGCCGGTTATGAAGTCCTCGTCTTCCATGCCACCGGAACGGGAGGAAAGACCATGGAGTCGCTCATTGAATCCGGCATGGTCGCCGGAGTGCTCGATTTGACCACCACGGAGTGGGCTGACGAGTTGCTTGGCGCGACCCTCTCAGCGGGCCCCGAACGAATGGATGCCATGACCAAAGCCAAGGTGCCCGCGGTTGTTGCTCCCGGCTGCCTTGACATGGCAAATTACGGAGAGCGCGAGACTCTCCCGACCGAGCACGAAGACCGCACGATTTACATTCATAACCCACAGGTCACTCTCCTTCGGACCAATACTGGGGAATGTGCCCAGCTCGGGAAGATTCTCGCGGAGAAGGCCAATGCCAACCCCGCTCCAACCGCGATCCTGAATCCGCGCAAGGCGATCTCGATCATCTCGGCGGAAGGCCAGAGCTTTTATGACCCTGAGGCCGACAAGGCTCTCTTCGATGCTATTCACGAACACGCCACCTGCGAAGTGATTGACTACGATGAAGAAATCAACAGCGAGGTCTTTGCCCGTGGTGCTGCCGAAAAACTTCTCTCTCTTATCAACTCATCAACCCACTAAAACCATGACCAGACACTTTGGAGTCTTTCAATTCAAGGAAGGCGTGACCGACGAACAAATCGAAGAATGCTTTGCTGAAATGCGAGCCATGGTGGGCCTGATTCCCGGGCTCCTCAGCATGGAAAACGGCCCCTACAAATCAGCGGAAGGGCTCGATGACGGATACACCCACGGCTTCATCATGACTTTTGACAGTGCCGAGTCACGCGATGCCTACCTCCCCCATCCGGAACACATGAAACGAGTCGAACTTGTGCAGCCCAAACTGGAGCGACTGGTCGTTTTTGACTTCGATGTCACTCCGGAAAACTCGATTCAGCTCTAGGAGCCCTCCCGGAAGATTCTAACCCCGCCCCAAGACCCGGAATGTGGATATTCCGTATTCCCTTGTGGCTAGACCCTCTATTGCCCCACGTATCCACCCCATCACATTTGCCCCATGAGATTCACCAAGCCTCTCGCCATTCTCGCCGCGCTCACCTGCATTTCACTTGCAGACAAGGCACCCATTTTTGACGGAAAAACCCTCAACGGATGGGACGTCCGTAAAGGTGAAGAACAATGGTGGACCGCACGGGACGGCATGATTGTCGGCGGCTCCCTGAAAAAGAAGGTTCCCCGCAACACCTTCATCTCCACCAAGAAGAGCTACGAAAACTTCGAACTGGAGTTCGACATTCGTCTCGTCAAGGGATCGGGATTCATGAACTCCGGAATTCAGGTGCGGAGTATCCGGGTTTCAAACAATTCGGAAATGAAAGGTTATCAGGTCGATGCCGGCATCGGCTGGTGGGGAAAGATCTACGATGAATCCCGGAGAAACAAGGTGATCGCGAATCCGGCCGATCC
>JASFWU010000022.1:0-15332 GCA_050049035.1 Akkermansiaceae bacterium
TCATTGTCGCCCCAGTAAATGCTCACATTGGGTGCATCTCCACCGGTGCTGGTGACCTCTCCGCCAATTCCAGCCGCGGTTCCGGTAATCCCGGTGGCGGGAGTATTGATTACGGTCGGCGGCGAAAAGGCATTCGTCATGAAGCTCTCCGTGGTAGGGGCCCAGGCACCTCCTCCGGAGTTTTCTGCGAAAGCGCGGAAGAAATAAGTCGTTCCGTCTGACAGACCAAACAGATCGGTGGTGAAAGGTCCGCTTTGCGCCCCAATATTGACCGAGTTGTCCCAGTTTCCCGGAGTGGTTCCACCATCGTTGTCGCCGAAGTAGAGAGTGACAGTCGGAACTTCTCCTCCGATCGAAGTCACCTCGCCATTAATGTCTGCCTCAGTGAAACCAATGTCGGTGGCCGGTGAATTCACCACGGCAGGAGGATCGGGAGGAGCTCCGGTGGTGAAGGAGGATGTGCTGTCGGCCCAGTCGTCTCCAGCCCCGTTGCTGGCGAAGGCGCGATAGAAGTAGGTCGTGGATGGAGAAAGGGCGGGAAGGTTGCTGGCAAAGGTCCCGCCTTGGTTTCCCAGATCGATGGAGTTGTCCCAGTTGCCGGGCGTGGTTCCGCCATCATTGTCACCCCAATAGATCAGGACCTGGGGGTCGGATCCGCCATTGTCGGTAACTTCACCGCGCACCGTGGCGGAGGAAGGGGTGATGTCGGTTGCCGGTAAGTTGGTGACGGTGGGAGCGGCGGTTGGGGTTGAGGTGCCATCGAGAATGACGCCCATGAAGCGGGCCCGAGAGCCGTCGGTGTCGCCGTTGGTGTAGTTGTAGGTGATGGTGTCGTAGGCCGCCGCGTCGGAGAAGGTGAACTCAGTGATCCAGCCTTTGTTGGGTGACGTTCCGTTGGGTTGGCTGGCAGTGGCGTTCAGCGTTGGTTGACCCGGCCCGGTCATGGTGAGTGAGATCTCCCATTGATTGATGAAAGTCCCGTGGGGAAAATAAATGGTCCCGGAGGTGAGCCCGGAGATATTGATGCTTCCATTGACGTTGGCGCAGCGGGCGAAGGTGTTGGCGGCACCGGCAACACCGGTGGGATTGTGGTCTTTCGTGGAGGTGAAGCCGGCCGGGTCGGTGGTGGTCCACACGTTGGCCCAGTCCTCGCCGTTCCCATGAACGTTGGCCGTTGGAGAGGTCGGGGTGGGAATCAGTCCCGCTCCGCCCGAGGCGTAGGTGACGAGAGCGCTTCCTGTCCCCGAATTGCCGATGAAGTTGTAATCAACCACCGTTCCATCCCCGAAGGTATTGGTGAAGCTCGGGGTTCCGGGTTCCGAGCCTCCCACGCCCCGGTCGTTGTAGCCAGCTGCGCCCGGAAAAACCGAAAGGTCGAAATTGGCATTGTTGGTGGAAACCAGGGTGGTGGGACCCTCGGTGAGACTCGCTCCATGAGCGATCAGCGAAGCGAGCAGAGTGAAAAGGAAGCAGAATGGACCAGATAAGGGAAATCCAGGGGGAAACATGGGTTGCGGGCGATTGTGTAAAGTGAGGCCGTATCGCAATTCGACCGGCTCCTCAAAGTCAAAGTTGACGGAATTGTCACATACGGCTCATGCGGTGGGATCGCTTTCAAAATGGAGTGAACAAGCGTGAGGTGGTGATCGGCCGCTCGTCCGCCCCTGCTTGTTTTTTCCCGAGATCATGTTTGGATTCGGAGGGCGCGAGCCCATTCCGGTCATGGATCTTTCCTTCGCACGTATCTCTGTCTTTCTTTCCCTCTCGTTGACCCTCGGGGCTTCCGCCAAGGTGGATTTCGTCCATGAGGTTTTGCCCATCCTGCGGGACAACTGTGTGAAGTGTCACAGTAACGGAAAATACAAGGGCGGTTTGTCGCTGGAGACCCGCGAAGCCCTCCTTGATTCGGAAACGGTGGAGGTTGGCAAAGCCAATGAGAGTCTTTTCATCGAGGTCCTCACGGCCGAGGACGAAGACGAGCGTATGCCTCACGACGCCGATCCCTTGCCAGCTTCTCAGATCGCCATTTTGACCGCTTGGGTCAACGAAGGTCTGGCTTGGGAGAAAGGCTTCACCTTTAAAAAGAAAACCTGGAAGGCACCCCTGGCTCATCGAAGGGTCAGTTTGCCACCTGCTCTGGAGAAAGGGGAGAACCCCATCGACCGCATGACCAGGGTCTATTTTGAAAAAAACAAAGTGCAGCCGCCGGAGCCGATTTCCGATGCCCGTTTTTTGAGAAGGGCCAGTCTGGATTTACTTGGGTTGTTGCCCTCACTTCAGGAGCTGGAGGCATTTGCGACTTCCAGGGATCCGAACAAAAGAACCGATAAGATCGAGGAACTCTTGTCACGGGACATCGACTATGCGGATCACTGGATGACTTTTTGGAATGATCTCCTCCGGAATGATTATGCCGGGACGGGTTTCATTGACGGAGGTCGAAGCCAGATCACGGGCTGGCTTTATGACTCTCTCAAATCGAACAAACCCTACGATCAGTTTGTCCGTGAGCTCTTGAATCCGACCAAGCAATCGGAAGGCTTCATTAAGGGCATCAAGTGGCGTGGAAATGTCAACGCCTCGCAAGTGCAGGAGATCCAGTTCGCCCAAAATGTCTCCCAGGTCTTCTTCGGGGAAAATATGAAATGCGCTTCCTGTCACGACAGCTTCATTGACGACTGGAAACTGGAGGACGCCTACGGCATGGCGGCGATCATCGCAGGAAAGCCGCTCGAGATGTATCGCTGCGACAAACCCACCGGAGAGAAGATGAATGCCAGGTTTCTTTTTGCAGAACTCGGTGAGATCGATCCCAATGCACCAAGGGATAAACGACTGCAACGTGCCGCTGAACTTGCGACTGCTCCGGGTAACGGCCGTTTGGCGCGGACCATCGTCAATCGTTTGTGGGCCCGCTTGATGGGACGGGGATTGGTGGAGCCCGTGGACATGATGGGGAACCGTCCGTGGAGCGAAGACATTCTCGATTACCTCGCTCATGATTTGGCAACCCACCAATATGATTTGAAGCGCACCCTCGCTCTCATCGTTGGCTCCAAGACCTATCAAAGTGCCACCGTTGCTCCTTCCAAGGCGAGCGATGATTATGTTTTTGAGGGACCGGTGGCGAAGAGGATGACGGCTGAACAATTCATTGATGCGGTCTGGGGCATCACCGAAACGGCGCCTTCAAGAATCGATGCCAAGGTTGACCGGACCGCCGGAAAAAAAGTCGAAGGAAAAAGCCAGGGAGTGGTGGGTGAGTGGATCTGGACCGCGACCAACGCGCGGCCAGCCGGAGAGAAGGTGACCTTTGTTCGTGAAGTGAAACTGCCTCCTCAGGCCACGGGACGAATCGTGATCACCTGCGACAATGAATATGTTTTGATGGTCAACGGTCGCGAGGTCGGACGTGATTCCAACTGGGAAGATGTTGAGGCCTATGACCTTTCCAAAGTGCTGAAGGCCGGCCGGAATGTTTTTGAGGTTCAGGCCCGGAATCTTGGGTCGGGACCCAATGCCGCCGCGCTTTTTGCACAGCTTGAATTCATCGATCAGGAAGGACGCAAGGTCGTCGTTTCCACCGATTCGAAATGGAAAGCCAACGGTAAGACTGCGGTCAGTCATCGGAACAAGCTCTGGGAATCGAGAGTGAAGCCGCAAATTCTGGAGCATCTGAACCAGAAGCCCGGAAGGGTTCGGCAGGTGAGAGCTTCCCTGGTGAAATCGACCCTCTTGATGCGAGCTTTGGGGCGTCCGAATCGCGAGCAGGTGGTGACGACACGGCCGGCGGAGTTAACAACACTGCAAGCCCTTGAGTTGAATAATGGAGACGAGTTCACGAGCTATCTCAATCGCGGGGCTGCCCGCCTTGCCAAGGTCGATGACCTCGCCGTCGAGCACCTCTATCTTCAGACGCTTTCTCGTCGCCCGACTTCAGCGGAAATGGCGGTGGCGAAAGAGATCATCGGTGAGAAAATGACCACGGAGCGAGCCGCCGATCTTCTTTGGACCATTCTCATGCTTCCTGATTTCCAATACATCAACTGACCAAGACCATGTCGACACCACTGGAATTTGAAAACCGCCGGGACTTCCTCAAAAAGCTTGGGTCTGCTTCGGCAGCGACCCTGGCAATGAATGCTCCCCGTCTTGGAGCGGAAGAGGTGAAGCATCCGGCGGCCAAAGCGGATTGCTGCATTCTTCTCTGGATGGGAGGAGGAATGGCGGCACCCGACTCCTTCGATCCCAAACACTACGAGCCTTTCCGCAAGGGGCTGAAGGTCTCCGACGTGGGGAGCACGTTCCCCGCCATTCCGACTGCGGTGAAAGGGATTCAGTTTACCGAAGGATTTGAGGAGGTGGCCAAAGTGATGGACCGGGGTTCGGTGATCCGCTCGGCGGTGCAGCCCGATCTCGGCCACATTCTCCACTCCCGTCATCAATACCACTGGCACACCGGATACGTGCCCCCGCAGACCGTGGCCGCACCGCATATCGGAGCGTGGATGGCCAAGGTTCTTGGACAGCGCAACGATGCCATGCCCGCCTTCATTGATATCGGACAGCGTCTCGAAGGGGTGGGTGAAAAGGAAGAGCTCAAGGCTTTTCACACCGGCGGTTTTTTCGGAAGCGAATACGGTCCCTTCCTTTTGCCTTATCCCGATCAGGCCATCGGAGCGGTCCAGCCTCCCGAAGGGATGACGCCGGGTCGTTTTTCCAATCGCTACAAGCTCTACAAGAAACTCGTTTCGGAAGGTCAGATCGGCAAGAGCGGGAGCGAGTTCCAGCAGGAGTCGATGCTGCGCTCGATGGAAAAGGCTCACCGGCTTTTGAGTTCCAAGGAGGCCAAGGCATTTGATCTTACGCTCGAAAAGGCAAGCTCAGCGGAACCCTACGGAAAGACCCGCTTTGGGCAGGGTTGCTTGCTGGCCCGACGACTGGCGGAGTCAGGTGCCCGTTTCATTGAGGTCACTACCGAGTATCAACCCTTCAAGCACTGGGACACTCACGAGAAGGGACACGAGACCGTGAAGCGTTTGAAGAACGAGATCGATCGTCCGATTGCCCAGCTTATCCGCGACCTGGAAGAACGCGGGATGCTCGACCGAACCTTGGTGGTGATTGCGAGCGAGTTCAGCCGGGACATGATGATCGAAGGAGTTCCCGGTTCCAACGCGCGTGACCAGACCCGCTTCAAAGTCGACCGAATCACCGAGATGAAGCATTACGGCCAGCATCGTCACTTCACCGGAGGCAGCAGCGTCCTCATGTTTGGAGGTGGAGTGAAGAAGGGCTTCCAGTATGGCAAAACGGCCGACGTGAGGCCCTTCGTTGCGGTGGAAAACCCGCTTGGGGTCGAAGACCTTCACGCCACCATTTTCCATGCGATGGGGATCTCTCCGAAGACCTCATTCGAGATCGAAGGACGACCCTTTTACGCCACCAAGGACGGGCTCGGAAAGCCCGCGCTGGATCTCTTCGCGTGACTTCCATCTACGGAGCTTGGGCTTCAGCCCGAGTATCCAAAGGCCCGGGCTCCGCACTCGGAGTAAACTCCAAGCTCCGTAAAGAGGGAGGGTGCGACTTGCGGGAATGAATCGCACGCGCTACAGAGTCCGCGTGGCGCGAATTATGGTCGGACTTTCAGGCGGGGTGGACTCCTCGGCCGCGGCCGCCTTGCTCTTGGAGCAGGGACATGAAGTCGTCGGTGGTTACATGAAGAACTGGATCAACGAGGAAGGTCTGCCCGGTGATTGTCCTTGGGAGCGGGACCTCGAGGATGCCCATGCCGTTGCCAAAAAGCTGGGGATCGAGTTCCGTGTGATTGATTTGATCGATCAATACCGCGAGCGAATCGTCGACTATCTGTTGGAAGGATATCGCGACGGCATCACGCCGAATCCGGATGTCATGTGCAACCGCGAGATGAAATTCGGGGTCTTTTTAGACTACGCACTCGAGCAGGGATTCGAAGCCGTGGGAACCGGGCATTACGCACGGCGACGCGAACGTCCCGATGGTTCGGCTGACATCTTACGAGGTGCGGATCCCAACAAAGACCAATCCTATTTTCTCGCCATGATGACCGGGCATCAGGTGCGACATGCCCTTTTCCCGGCAGGGGAAATGCTAAAGCCCGAGGTCCGCGAAGTGGCCCGGCGTTTTGATCTGCCGACCGCGGAGAAAAAAGACTCACAAGGAATCTGCTTTATCGGAAACATCAAGATGAGCGATTTTCTGAGGCATTATGTTCCCGACTCGCCGGGCGAGATTGTCGATCTCGATGGCAAGTTGCTGGGCAAACATGACGGCCTGCATCTCTACACCCTGGGACAGCGAAAGGGACACGGGGTGGCTTCACCTCGATCCGGGATGGCCTACGTGGTGGTGGGAAAAGACGCCGAGAAGAATCAATTGATCGTGGGTTGGGACGAACCCGATACCAACGGACTCTATACCGATTCCTGTGTGGTGGGTTCACTTTCGTGGATCAACGAAGCGGTGACCGGTGGGCGCGCCGAGGTGCAGCCGCGCTATCGTGCCAAGAGCGAATCAGTCACGGTGAGTGAGCTCGACAACAGCAAGCTCAAGTTGACTTTCACCCGACCCCAGCGGGCTCTCACTCCCGGGCAAATCTGTGCCTTTTACGAAGGTGGTCGTTTGCTTGGTGGTGGGGTTTTTGAGCGGATCGGCGAATAAAAAAGCCCGCGACCACCATGACGATGATCGCAGGCTAGCAGGGGAAAACGGGGCTTAGTTTTCGCCTTGGGCTTTGGTGTAGGCGGCCGAGCCGTCGAACTCGTTGAGCTTCTCGATGTGCATCCAGCGCAGATTTTTGTCGCCGATGTTTTTGAGGAGCTGGTTCATTGCGTCGCCCGAGATGTCCTTGGACTTCTGCTTGAGCATGAAGCGGCAGCGCCAGTGGTCGACACAGTCGGGTGACGATCCGGCCTCGGGGTAAACCTGGGTGCCGCGGTTGGAGATCATCTTGAGGGTGAAGGCCGAGCCATCTGCTGCTTCGTCGAGCTGGGTTCCCAAATGGTGGGCTGATCCGTCAAATTCGATGAAGACGTCAGCGCCGACGACCGCGCGGGATTCCGGTTTGAGGACCGTGACCTGCTTGGATTGGGCGGGCACCTTGAGCGGCTTGTAGGTTCGGTTCATTTTGAAGTCGGGCACCTTGCCAAAGTTCTCGATGATGGCGTCGGTGAAGGCGCGTGTTCCAAGAACCGGCACCGAACCCTTGGCGACATCGACCGGAAGTCCCTGACCGCTTTCAAGGGTGAAGAGGAGGGCGTCCTCAATCTTCTGGGCAGCCTCAAACTCCCCGAGGTGACGGAGCATCATGACCCCGGAAAGGATGAGAGCCATCGGATTGGCTTTGTCCTTGCCGGCAATGTCGGGAGCGGAGCCATGAACCGCTTCAAAGAAGGCGGCGTCGTGTCCGATGTTTGCGGAAGGAGCGATGCCGAGTCCGCCCACCAATCCGCTGGTAAGGTCGCTCAGGATGTCGCCGTTCATATTGGTGGTGATGATGACATCAAATTGCTCGGGGCGGATCACCAGCTGGTGGGCGCAGTTGTCGATGAGAACATGGTTGGCCTCAATTTCGGGATAGTGGGTGGCGACATCTTCGAAGACCCGTTTGAAGCGTCCTTCGGTCAGCTTCATGATGTTGGCTTTGGTGGCGACATGTATCGATGAGCGACCTTCGGACTTGGCCAACTCAAAACCAAAGCGGGCAATCTTCTCCGTTCCCTTGTGGGAAATCAGCTTGAGGCACTGGGAGACATCGGGAGTTTGATCGTGTTCGATTCCGGCATAGAGGTCTTCGACATTTTCCCGCACCACGACCAGGTCGATTCCGCGGCCGGAAAAGGGAGTCTGGATCCCGGGAAGCTCGCGAACCGGGCGGATGTTGGCGAAGGCTTCGAAGAGTTTGCGCAAGGTCACATTGGCGCTCTTCCCACCGTAACCGACCGGAGTCTCGAGCGGGCCTTTGAGGGCGAGCTTGGTGGAGGAGAGAGACTCCATCGTTTCTTTGGCGACGCCGGAGGCGATCCCTTTTTCGAAGACTTTTTTCCCGGCTTCGGCTTCCTGCCAGGCAATTTTGACGCCGGTGGCTTCGATCACGCGTTGGGCGGCTCCAACTACTTCGGGTCCGATGCCATCTCCGGGGATGAGGGTGACTGCATGTTGGGTGGCGGTGGATGGGGCGGTGGGTTGTGGGATGGTGTTCTCCATGGATTTTGATTTCTGTTTGGTCGCGCTTGCGACTCGAGAATATGGAGACGGCAGTAATTCTTTAAAATAGATAAAATATAGAAATACGTTCTAAAAATTAGAATTAAATCCGTGTAGACCACCGGAAGTTCCCGTCGGGGTTGTTTTTTGGCTGTTGCTAGGCGATATCCTCGCGGGTGACTTGATAGCGTTTTCCGCAGCGAGGGCACTGGAGCGAGAGGGTATGATCGTCGCCAAAGAGCTCCTCGGGCTTGTCTTTCCAGGCGCTTAAAGTGGGCAGGATCTTTTCAAGCGAGCACCCGCAATGGAATCGAAACTTCCGCGTTTCCAGCACCTTGGTTTGCTCGTCGTCAGTAATCTTTGCGACCTTTTCGGCGGTCAGCGATTCGAACCATTCTTCGTCAAAATCCGGCTGGGCGGCGACCAGGGCGTAGGTGTCGTCCTGCAGGCGAAAGGCTTTTCCCGGGCGCTGTTCAGACTGGTCGTAGAAATGCGAGAGCCATTGCAGGGGCGAGTTGGTTTCCACCTCGATGGTGGAAGTTCGCGGTTCCTTGCCCCGGACGATGGTTTGGGAGTAAAGGAAGTTGCGATCGGGCTCGCGCACGTTCTCAGTGAAGAGACGTCCGGTGATGTTTTCGTGGACCGAGGAACCGGTGGCAAAAAAATTGACCCGTGGTGCGCGAAGATTGGCGGTCCAGGCAATGGTCTCGGCCCAGGGGCGCGCGGTGAGATGCAAAGTGAGAACAGCCAAAAGATCCTTCAGAGGCGTGTCGAGATTCTCGGGGTGCTTCTCGCCGATATCGAGAAGGTGGAGGTAGTAATCCGTGAAGATCGGAGTGAGGTCGGCACGGACCAGAAGGCAGTTGCGGTGACGGACAAAGATGGATTCAACCTTGGTGAATTCGGCGACGGGTTCCTGTTGCATGGGCAATGACTTTAGAAAAGCTGTTGTGAAGATTCGGCGGCATCAACTGCGAGTCGCTCGCGGGCCGTGGCAAGATAGCCCTCGTCGATGTCGAAGCCAGTGAAACGTGGAATCTTCAGGCGCTGGGCGGCCACCGCTGAAGTGCCGATACCGGTGAAGGGATCGAGAAGATGCCCGATACGATCGTGGCCGTGAAGTTTGATGCACTGCTCCACAAGAGCAACCGGAAAGGTGGCGGGATGGGGACGATCCTTGTCGCGGGACATGATGGTTTCGTAGGGAATAAACCAGGTGTTGCCCCGGCAGCGTTTGTCCTCACCACCGGTATGACCCCAGCGGGCGATGTTGGATTTGTCGGCGTATTCCACTCCAGCGGCCCGGCGCTCGAGAGGAACATCGCCCGACTTGGTGAGGTGAAAGAGGTATTCGTGGCAGTCGTTGACGTAGCGCTTCGAGTTGATCGGCTTGAAGTGGCCGGCCGAAATGGTCTCGCCTTTACGAGTCTCCACCGTGATCGATTTGATCCAGTGGAAGGTGTTTTGAAGAATGAACGGAGAGTCCCCGGTGGTGAGGGCGAGGATCAGTTGATGGGGGAGAAGGGGATTGGCAGGAGCGGCGCCAATGTTGAGGAAAAAGGAGGCATCCTCCGTCATGACACGCCGGACTTCGGCGGCCCAGTCGAGACACCAGGCAATGAATTGATCACGATCACTATTATCGCGATAGGTGTCGTATGCGATGCCGAGATTGTAGGGAGGCGAGGTCACCACAAGGTCGACGGACGAAGAAGGCATCTTTTTCATACCCTCAAGACAGTCCATTTGACAGAGCTCGATCACGACCGACTTTTGCGTGCCAGAAGCTTTTTTCAAACATTTGTTTGAAAAACTGGAAACGGGGTTTAAACGGTTGTTTGAAAACGCGATGGCAACCGACTCGACACAAGGGACCAAAGAGGCGCTCATTGAGGCGGCCTCATCCTTGTTTGCCGAAAAAGGATTCGAAACCGTTTCGGTCCGGGAGGTGACCGGGCTTGCCAATGCCAACGTGGCTTCCGTGAAATACCACTTTGGCTCACGCGATGGTTTGATTGACGCGGTTGTCGAGAAGATGACTACCCCGGTGAATGAGGAGCGGCTTCGTCGACTCGATGAGCTGGAAGCGGAGGGAGACCCTGACCTTCGTGCTTTGCTGGAGGCCTTTTTTGACCCTCTCTTTTCCCAGATCAAGTCGAGCCCCCTGGCCGAAAACCTTTTCGTCAAGTTGATGGGGAGAATGGTGGGAGACCGCCCTTACCAGTTTTCCGACGAGGTGATGTCTCAGTTTCGCCAGGTGGCCCGTCGCTATATTCCGGCTTTCATGAAGGCGCGACCGGGACTGACTCCGGCCGAAGTTTTCTGGCGGATCCATTTTTCCTTCGGGGTGATGTCCAATGCCCTCACGCATTGTGATTTGTTGACCGAGATCAGTGAAGGAATGGTCGACCGGGAAGATCTCTCTGCGACCATGCAGCGTGTTTTGGAGTTTTGTGAAGCGGGATTTGAACGATGAAGATTTTGTATCCAATTGCGGTGGTGATTTTAGCAGGATGCACCGCCAGTGTGCCGGACTCCCGCTTGGGTGGAGTTGAAAAGGCCGCTCCAAAACGATGGGCGGCTACGCGTGAGGGAAAGGCTGGCATCGACACCAAATGGGTGAGCCGGATTGGAGGTTCCGAGGCTGATGCCTTGGTATCGGAAGCCTTGCGACGGAATCCCGACATGAGGGTTGCAGCCGAACGGGTTAACCGTGCCATTGGAGCGGCACGGACTGCAGGGGCGGCCATGCGTCCCCAAATTTCAGCGGGGCTCAATGGAGCTCGTCAGAAGCAAATCTTCATCGGCTTGCCCATTGGAAACGGGAATGGGGTTCCGTCAGCAATCTTCGAGAACTTTGGAGCAAACTTGACCGTGGGTTGGGAGCCCGACGTCTGGGGATTTCGTCGGGCAGGTCAGGCGTCCTTGATTGCCGATGCCCAGGCCCAGGGAAATGTCTACCGGGCTGCAAAGGCCTCTCTCGCCGCACAGGTTATGAGGGCGTGGTTGGCTTTGGCGGAAGCCAACGAACAAATTGCACTCGCCACCGAAACCCGGAAGCTTCTCGAATCGACGCGACAGATCGTGCGGGAACGTTTTGATCGGGCCCTCGCGGGCGATGGTGGTTCGGCCGCCGAGCTTCGCCTGGCCGAGAGTGAAATTGGCACCAACGAGGCCTTGTTGGCTCAGCGAAAAGGGGAGCGCGAACAAGCGATCCGGCAGCTCGAGGTGTTGTTGGGGCGCTATCCTGCCGGTTTGATCAAGAGTAACGTGACCCTTCCTGGTGTCCCGCCAATGCCACCGTCGGGTTTGCCTTCTGAGCTCCTTCTCCGGCGTCCCGACATCCTCGAGGCCGAGCGACGCTTCGCCTCTTCCGGACAGTTGGTCAAACAGGCCAAGCTGGCTTTTTATCCAAGTTTCTCCATTACCGGATCGGCCGGGACCACGACCGGCTCAGTACGAGACATCCTCAACTCGGATTTCGGAGTGTGGTCATTGGCGGGCGGGCTGACCCAACCGATTTGGCAGGGTGGGCGATTGCGGAGTGAACTCGAGCGCCTCAAGTCTGACGACCGGATCAAGCTTTCCCAGTTGCAAAGCACCGTCTTGAAGGCCTTTGGAGAAGTCGAGCAGGCTCTGGTCGCCGAGCGCTTTTTGGTCGCCCGCGAAAAGGCCATTGCCAAGGCGCTGAAAGCAGCCAAGGAAGCAACGATTTCAGCTGCCGACGAATACTCGTCCGGTATCGGTGATTCGCTGACACTGATCACTGCGCAATCCAACCAGATTTCCCTCGCCTCGCAAAAGGTGACCTTGAAACGCCTCCGCTTGGACAATCGCATCACCCTGCATCTTGCCCTGGGCGGGGATTATCGCCCGAGAAAGTAACAAGTCATGAAACACTGGATCTCTACCATCGTCATCATCCTCGTCCTGGGCGGGGCGACCTTTGGCATTCTGAAGTTTCTGGGAAAGTATGCTCCCGAAGCTGAGAAGAAGGCCTACGTTGCCGATCCTCTCGTCGTTGAAACAACGACCGTCACCTCGGGTGAATTTGAACTGCCGCTGACGAGCGAAGGGCTGGTTGAAACGAGACGCGATACCATTCTATCGGCCCAGGTGGGTGGTCGGATTGTGGAAGTGGATCCTGGTTTTGAGGTGGGCGCCCGCTACCCCAAGGACTTCGTCATCGCCCGGATTGATTCGGTCGACTACGATGCTGCCGTTGCCCAAAGCAAAGCCAACCTCGAGCAAGCCAAACTGGTCCTCGTGCAGGAAGAAGCCCGGGCCGAACAAGCGGCGCGGGACTGGAAAAAAATCGGAGGAGACCGCCCCGCCAGTGATCTGGTGTTGCGAAAACCATTCGTGGCCAGTGCCGAGGCGAATGTCAAAGCGGCCCAGGCGGCTCTGGAAAAGGCGATCGAGGATTTGGCCCGCACGGAGATTAAGGCTCCCTTCGATTGCCGGGTTCGGTCGGTGAATCTCAACCTCGGAGCCACCGTTGCCCCCGGGGGACAGTTGGGCACGATTTACGATCCCGAGGCCTTGTTGATTCGTCTCCCGTTTTCCTTGTCCGACTATGCCAGGATTCCGAAGGCTCCCACCATCACCCTGCACACGGAAATCAACGGGATTCGTTACCAATGGGAGGCCGATTTGTTGTGGGAACTGGGAGAGGTGGATCAACAGACGCTCTCCGCTTATGTCCTCGCGGAAATCAAACCAAAGGAGGAAGAGCGCGGGAAATTCCGCCTTCCACCGGCGGGTGTCTTTCTAAAAGCGGATCTCAGAGGGGCGGTTCTGACTGGTGTGGTGAAGGTCCCGCGCAAGGCCATCCGCGGGCAGAACAAGGTGTATGTTTTGGATCAGGAGAGCCGCCTTGCCCCGCGTGAACTCACCATTGCTCATCGTGGCGTCAATGATGTCTACGTCACCAAGGGAATCGAGGCGGGCGAAAAGGTGATCGAGACGCGCATCGAATTGCCGGTGACAGGAATGAAGTTGATCGAATCGAAGGAGGAAGCACCGCCGGCTGAGTAGAAACAAGCGGAAAGACCGAAGGTATGGAGAAGGCAATCAAATGGTTCAGCGGCAATCACGTCGCGGCAAACTTCCTGATGGCAGCGGTGTTGATCGCGGGCTTCGTCGCTTGGTTTCAACTTCGCAAGGAGGTGTTTCCGGAAACCTCGTTTGATGCGGTGATCATCACCGTCCCCTACCCGAACGCGACCCCCGATGAGGTGACCAACGGAGTGGTCATTCCCATTGAGGAAGCCATTGCCGATGTGGAAGGGATCAAGAGAACGACCTCGGCCGCGGTGCGCAATCTGGCAACTCTCACCGTCGAGGTGGAGACGGGATACGATACCCGGGATGTCATGGGCGATATTCAGACCAAGGTCGATGCCATCGAAAACCTGGCTGAGAATGCCGAGGAACCGGTGTTCGAGGAACTTGTGGTGAATCGACAGATACTCAGCCTGGCCATCACCGCCGAGACCGATGATGAAGCCGCTCTCGCCGGTTATGCCGACAAGGTGCGCGATGGGCTTCTCAACTATGTTCCACCTCCGCCGGAAAAAGGCGAGGGGTTCAAGGAATTCATGAAGGCTCCCGGTCGGAGCATTCAACGGTTTCTCAAGGGACAGGAGAAGATCAAGAAGGTCGAGGTCGCTTCGGTGCGACCCTATGAGATTTCCATTGAGGTTTCCGAGGACACCTTGCGCCAATACAACCTCACCTTGCAATCGGTTGCGGCAGCGGTGCGGTCGGCTTCCCTCGATCTACCCAGTGGATCGGTCAAGACCGGATCCGGAGAGGTCGTGGTGCGGGCGGTAGGCCGGAAGTATCGCGGGGAGGACTTCCGGGACATTGTGGTCAAGAAGCGGTCCGATGGATCAGGGCTGACTCTTGGCGAAGTTGCCAACATCGTCGATGGTTTCGAAGACACCGAACTGGTGTCCACCTTCAACGGCCAGTCCGCAGTGGTGATCCATGTCTTTCGCGTGGCAGAGCAGGACACGCTTGCGATTGCGGAACTCGCCAAGAGCTATGTCGAGAGCGTGGAAAAACCCCCGGGTGTGAAAATCTCAGTTTGGAATGACCAAAGCACCATTCTTCAGGCACGCCTTGATCTCCTCATGGGAAACATCGGGGTGGGGCTTGTTCTGGTTCTGTTCGTTCTGGCTCTCTTCTTACGTCCCAGTCTTGCGGCGCTGGTCGCTCTTGGCATTCCCGTCTCCTTCGCCGGAGGTCTCTGGTTGATGCCGGATCTCGGGATTTCCATCAACATGATTTCGGCCTTCGCTTTCATCCTCGTTCTCGGGATCGTGGTTGATGATGCCATCGTGGTCGGAGAAAATGTCTACTCACGGATTCAACGGGGCGAGCACCCGAAGAAGGCCAGCTGGAAGGGAACGCACGAGGTCGGAGTGGTGGTGATCTTTGGAATCCTGACCACCATGACCGCCTTCACGCCGATGCTCGGTCTCAGTGGAGTGAGCGGTAAGATCTGGCCGAACATTCCTCTGGTGGTCATACCGGTTCTGGGCTTTTCACTCCTGCAATCGAAGTTTGTTTTGCCCGCGCATCTGGCACTCTTGAAACCTCATTCCACCACTCCGAGCCAGCACCCGGTCTTTCGATTGCAGCGTTCCATCGCCGGTGGTTTGGAGCGCTTTATTGAAGCATTCTACCGTCCCTTTCTCGAGCTTTCCCTGAGGTTCCGCTACGTGGTTTGGGTTTTCTTTTTCACCCTCCTGATTGTATCCGGAGGGCTGGTGGTAACCGGATGGATCCCGTGGCAGTTTTTCCCCAAGGTCGAGGGAGAGATTCTCTCAGCCAAGCTCGAAATGCCTCTGGGCGCGCCCTTTGCTGAAACCGAGAAAGTGGTCAGGCGCTTGGAAAATGCCGCCCTTGATCTTGGAGCACGCGAGACCGACAACGATGGGAATCCGATCATCGTCAATCAACTGGCGACCGCGGGGATGCAACCATTTCAGGGTGGATTCCAACCGGGCAATCCCACCGGAACCCACCTCGGTGAAGTTACCTTGGAGTTGGCTGAGGCAAAGAAGAGAGATCTTTCC
>JASFWU010000023.1:0-15318 GCA_050049035.1 Akkermansiaceae bacterium
CATCGTTCACGACCGAAAAGCCAATGGCTTGCGAAGTCGTGCCAGCAGTTAAAATCACTTCGGATGGCCCGGTGTAATCCCCGGGCCCTGCTGTTCCAAACCGCTCCAGAGCAACCGGAAAATCGGAAAGCAAAGGAAGTTCGCTTTCCAGCAGCAAGGTGGCCTGACGCGACGGAAGATTCTCATCCAGCCCGCCTTCCTGCAATGAGAGCGTCAAGGCGGGACGATGGGGCACGCAGTCATCCACCATCATCTCAACTTTCACGGTATCGACCCACCATCCTTCGCTTGATCCTGATTGATCGCTCACATAGCGCCATCGGAATTGCAGATTCTCGCCGCCCCAGGCAGCGGGCAACTCGACCGAGGTTGTCATGAAGGAAGACAACTGTCCGGTCCAAGCCAGCTGACCCTCGATCGCCGAGCCAAACCCTTCTCGAATGGTGCTGGAATATCCCCCACTCACTAGCAAGCCATGATCTTCAATCAGGTCGGTCCAGGCACCGCCATTCCGGGATACTTCGAGGACACCCCCGTCGAATCGATCTTCCAATCGATAGACCTGCCGAAAACTTAAAGTCCCTCCGTCCGCCGAAAGTTGAAACACCGGAGACACCAAGAGGGCTTCTCCCGGGGAACCCTGGCCCGCCGCAAAGGCAGAACGCAACGGGGTGTCGAATCTTGAAGAAACCGCGATCCAATCCTGTCCATCCCCGCTGCTTTGTGAATTCCAATCCCCGGGAAGGACCGGACCACCGTCGAAAGTTTCATCGATCGGAACAGGAGACAGAAGCTCACCAAGGTCGAATCGATACGAACGAACAGCAGCATCGCCCCCGGTGTCCGAGACTTCAACCTCAACCAACCCCTCGTCGCCACAGACTCCGGCAATGGCAAAAACCAACTCCACATCACCAGCCTGCCCGGAATCTACGAAAGTTATCGTACTTTGCTCAAAAACAGTGACGTTGTTCGAGGTTGCCAACGCTAGTGAAAGATCACCCGAAGGCGAAGACCCTTCGTTCAAAAGGGGGAAGCGCACCCTAACGGTTTCGTTAGGATCAGGGCGGCCATTTTTCACGGAGCCCGACTCGGCCAGAACCACCGGATTCTCGAACACCAGACGAGGCCCGGGAGAACGCTCCTCCAAGGATAACTCGAGTCGATACAACTGCGCGGCATTCGCCACACCACCGGTGATTCTCACAAAGTAATCACCACTCCGGGGGACCTCAATCAGGTCGCTGTCTTCCACTCCACCGGGACCAAAAGCATCAACTTCGGATAGGATCGTATCACCGTCACGATCAAACACGGTAATCTTCAGGTCATGCACCACTGCGGAATTGAATAAAACTCCGGAAGAGCAACCGGCATCCCCTTCTCCACCTTCAGCGTAAGTCCCTTCGCCTGGCACGACACGGACTTGGAGTTTCTGTCCGTTGAGAAGAGAAACCCGGTAAAAATCTTCATCCCGATCATCATCGATACTCAGCCTTGGGATCACGGTTGGTTCAGTCACTGAAACCTCCATCGGTGTGGCGGAAGCAACCGAATCGTTATCGCGAAACTCACCGTGCTTTTCCAGTGAATCACCATAAAGACGCTGAAGGGATTGATGCTCGTCATACCTCGGACCACGGAAGGCGGTCGACAGGCTGGGCTCCATCAACTTGGTCTGATTGACAGGGCAAACGTGGGCGAGGCCGAGACAGTGACCCAGTTCATGCGTCAGGGTATTGACGAGCCGCAGGGAATTTCCTCCCGTGAGGCTAAATGTGCTGTCTCCCGAATCGAGGACCATGTCTCCTTCATCCGGACCCTTTGAAATCCCAAGGAAGCCGCTGTTTCCATCGAGGAAGCGGGCTCCGATGCGAATGTCGCCCCGGACTCCCAACACCCCGGGCGATGAGGCTTCCATGGCCGCACCGTCGTCGTTTGATTCATAACGGAACTCGACTCCACAGGTGCTCTCCATTTCTTCGAATGCCTCCTCGAAAAGAACGAACCAGGGTTGTGAGTCCAGAGGTCCATTGACCGAGCCACCGTAGAGGCCTGCCAACCAGCTCCGAAGATTCGAGGTTCCGTTCAAAGCACCTGTCAGTCCGGGTGCGGGTGTCCCATCCGGAACAAGGCTCCATGTGACGATAATCGGCTCCCCTTGTCCCGATGCAATAAAGCCATCGTTCGCGGTTTCGGTCCACCGTCCGCCTTCGAGAAACTGAAACCCGGCAATCTCTGCGTTGGCATGCCCGCCGGCGAGCTGTTCGATCAAGGAATGGGCTTCGATGAAAGCCTTGCTGGCATCCTCTCCCAGACACCACGAGACCCGACTTCCTTCATGGTTCGCAAGAGTTCTCAGGTAAAGCGTAAGAATCTCCTGCTCGGATTGGCTGAGATTGTCACGGACATCAAACTGGAGTTGGGAAAACAAAAGCTGCCTCGCTTCGGATCGTGAAATGACTCGACCGTCACTTCGACCTTCCTCGTCGACAAGAGAGGGCACAATGACCGTCGGATTGCCGCTGGTCGGCTTGGTTTGGTCGACGTCCTTTTTACTCCCCTGCTTCACCCCGACAAGGAGCAGAAGCAGCACAGGAAGAAGGAGGCAGATCAGCCGTGACATCACCGCAAGATGCTCTCGCCCCGGCGTTCCTTCACGAAAAAAAACAACCCGGAGGAAAAATCCGTCCGGGTTGGTAGGAAAGAATGAGACTCCCGCCTATTTCTTGGGAGCTTTCTTGGCGGCCTTTTTAGCCGCTTTCTTTGCGACTTTCTTCACCGCGGATTTCTTTTTGGCCGCAGCTTTCTTGGCAGGCGGTGGTGGTGGCATATCGTCATCGTCTCCGCCTCCATGGCTGAGGATGAACTGTAGATCATCGACCCCGAGATTGCTGGCGAAGCCTTCATCACCCAGGATGTTGGTCACGAGAGCGGTCTTCTGATGCTGCAGGATCCGGATCTTCTCTTCGACCGAATCGCGGGTCAACAAGCGGTAAGCGATCACCTTGTTCTTCTGTCCAATCCGGTGAGTCCGGTCGATCGCCTGATTTTCCACCGCCGGGTTCCACCAGGGATCGTAAAGAATCACATAGGACGCGGACGTCAGGTTGAGACCGGCACCACCTGCTTTCAGCGAGAGCAGGAAGACCGAAGCTTCCTTGGTTGTCTGGAATTTCTCGATTTCACCCTTCCGGTCCTTGGTCTGACCGGTGAGGTAGTTGAAGGGCCGGCTTTCGACTTCGAGACGCGTCTTGATGATGTCGAGCATCGAGACAAACTGCGAGAAGACGAGAACCTTGTGACCTTCCTCGCGGAGCTGGTCGAGCAGGTAGAAGAGAGCATTCATTTTCG
The DNA here is from genome assembly GCA_050049035.1 of Akkermansiaceae bacterium. GTDB lineage: Bacteria > Verrucomicrobiota > Verrucomicrobiia > Verrucomicrobiales > Akkermansiaceae > SW10. Next base: position 3,355 of record JASFWU010000023.1, read on the forward strand.
CACTCTCCTCCTTGAGCCACTTGGGATCGATGAGACCCGGGTGACAGCAGATTTGACGCAAACGCATCAGGCCTTGAAGAATGGCAAAGCTGTTCTTCTTGACCGCTTCGTCCGAATCGAGCCCAAGCAGGGCCTGCTGGATTCGCTTGAGCTCCACCTTGTAAAGTTCCTCCTGGATTCCCTCCATACCGGCAAAGACCTCTTCCTCGGTTCGCGGCGGAAGATCCTTGGCCACCTGGCTCTTGGTCCGACGTAAAAGGAACGGACGCAGTCGGGCGGCAAGACGGTTCTGGCTGGTTGGGTCCTTGCGCTTGTCGAAGCGACGCTTGAAGTAGGCGCGGGTTCCCAAAACGCCGGGCATGGCAAAGGCCATCAGCGACCACATGTCCATGAGGCGGTTCTCGATCGGAGTACCGGTGAGGACGAGGCGATTCTCGGCGTCTAGCTCCCGAGCGCACTTGGCAGCCTTTGAGTCGGGATTTTTGATTTGCTGTCCCTCATCAAGAATAATGGTCAACCAGCGAACCTTGTTCAGTTCTTCACCACAAACCCGAAGCTGTGCGTAGTTGAGAACGAGAATGTCGAGTTCATTGTTCACTTCATCGAGATCAAGATCATCGCGGGTGCGTAGCACCTTGACCTTGAGTTCCGGAGCAAACTTCCCGGCCTCGGTGGCCCAAACGTCGAGCACCGACTTGGGACAAACCACGAGGGCCGGCCCCAGCTTTTTCTTGGGCTCATGCTCCTTGGTGAATTTTCGAAGCCAAAGGATATAGGTGATACTTTGAATCGTTTTACCCAGACCCATGTCATCGGCAAGGATCCCCCCAAAGCCATTGGTGGCGAGGTAGGCCAGGAACTGGAAACCTTCCACCTGGTATGGACGAAGGGTTGCGTTGAGTTCGCTTGGAACATCCGGCTTGATGTCGATCTGAATGTCGCGGGCGCGATCCTTGATTCTCTTCCACGCCTTGGGATCGAAGACCTCGGCGGCCTTGGGATCGGCAAGTTGCATGGCATGCATGCGGTGGGTTTCGCCGGAAAGATCGAAGGGATCGAGTCCCAGTCGGGTCACCGCGTCGCGCTGATCCGGGTCGAGCTTGATCTCGAGGCGCATCCATGAACCGTCGTCCATGCGCACATAGCCACCGCGGGCCGCAACCAGCTGTCGGATCTGGGCCTTGGAAAGATTGACGCCATCGACATCGATGACCACGCGCAAGTCGAACCAGTCGATCTCCTGATTGACCACCTCGAAGCGGATGGCTGCGGTGACCGGATCGCTGAGAATGGTCTTCAGTTTGGCTTCGATATCGAGCTCCACCGAGTCGGGCATCGCTTCGATCCATTCGGCAAACTTCTCGGGGAACTGCTTGGTGATGCGACCTTTGAAAGCCTCAAGCTTTTCATCATAGGTCAGCCCCATCTCGAGAAGAATCTCCGGGATCGGGTAGAGCTTCTCACGGGCAAACCGCAGGAGTGCTTTCCCTTTCACCGGCTCTTGCTTGATGAGGTCCCATCCGGCCTTGATCAGTTTCTCCTCGCGACGCCCTTTGGCTTCGAACGCCTTCACATCGACAACGAGGTGTTCGGTTTCGGCAGCGGTCAAGCCCTGCTCGACCCACATTTTGAGATGAGGGAAAAGATCCAGATCGGTGACCCGCTTCTTCATGGAAGGAGGCAGACTCGATCCGATCTTGCGAAGGAACTCCACCCCTTCGAGCGAATCGATCACGACTTTGGGAATGGAATACCGCGGCATCACCTCGGTGTCCTCAAGCCAACGCGGAGGACCGGGGAAGACCGTTTCATCAGATTGGTAAAGCTCTGTTCGGCCCGGAAGGAGACGGACCGAGTGGGACACATCTTCACCCGACTTGGTCACCAGCTGCAGGGCAAACGAATTCGGATCGGTCAGATCGTCATCACAAATCCAGCTCAAGGGTTCGTCGACCACCCGGAAAGGCCGCTCATCGAGGTTCACCATGTATCCTTTCAGCTCCGGCTGATGGAATAAAAGGTTCATGAACCGGCAGGCATCCTCGTTTTCAAGATCAAGATAAAGCTCCCCGGTCTTCTCGCTGTAGTGAAGGAAGTGCTCCCAAAGAATCTGGCTCGCGGCATCCATACGTAGTGCCGAGGCGTCAAAGAGTTTGAGAATCCTCTCAATCTCCCCTTTCTCGCGAAGTGAAACCCACTCCTCTTCGTATTCCTCACGAGCCTCGACGCGGGCTTCATTGATGGTGGAGATGAGGCGAAACTCGATCTTGTGAGGAATCTCCTGGGGCGGGCGCTCATTGACACTCTCAATGCGATCATACCACGCCGAAACCTCACGCTCCTGTTCCCAATCGCGCATCCGCCGCTGGACGTTCTCCAGATCGGTCACCGACTCCATAAAGTCGGGGTAGCGGAGGTTCTTCTTATCGAAAGCGTAGGCGAGGTAGTTCCAGAACTCGAGAATGTCACCCGGAGGAACCGGCCAGAGCTCCAGCGGCTCGTAGCTGGCAATCTCCCAACGGGGATTGAGGCGGACCATGTCGTGATCGTGGATTTCCCCTTCGATCACGTAGCGACGATAGCGCTTCTCCACCCGGAAAATGAAATCGGCCTCCTTGTCGTCGAGCTCGCGATCGAGCTTTTCTTCGATCAAATCGACAATCGGGGTGTCGTCGAATTCGTTGGGCGACTCCGGAAGGTCCTCTCCCCGGTGCAAGCGCTCCAACATGGTCGCGAACATCACCGCACCGGCGGTTTCCTCATCTTCCTCGGAACAGCTGCCGAACCAGCGGTTTCCCTGAAGCCGAAGGGTCGTCCGATGGGTCTTGCCCCGGTCGTCAACCCGACCCTGGATGAACAAATGGTTCCCGAAGATCTGGGTCACCGCTCCTTCGTCCTGGAGAATCTCACCCCTTTTGCGGGACTCCTCGGGAAAGCTGTTCAAAAAATTCAACGTCGCCCGATCCGGGTTGAGTGCAGTCATGTTGCTGGCCATGCGATCTCTATCTTGAGTGTCTGAAATGCCGTCGAAACGCCCGAAATCTGCGGGCGAACGGCTGGGGGGCCGATTTTAAGGGCAAGTTGATGATTTACGCAACAGAAAGCATCAACGAATTACCTTTGCCACAGGGGTTTCGGATGAAAGATCGCCCTGAGTCTCCCAGTTAGAACAGCGTTCTTCCACTGCAGACCATGAAAGACCTCCTCGCCCAGGCGATCTTCTCCAAATCCAGCCTCGTGACGGTGATCGCCCTCCTGTTGGGTTTTACGGTCGGGCGTCTGGTTTTTCCGGCTGATCAAAACCTGTTCGGTTCGGATGGTTCGTCCGATTCCGGTTCTTTCTCAAGCTCAGTCAGCGTGGGTGGAGACTCGACTAATCAAGAAACGAAGACCTCGTCCGGTGGCGTCCGCCGCGGGGTGACTCAAAAATTCTCCCGCTCCCCGGAGGAGCGCCGCGAGATTCTCGCCGAAGTTCTCAATGAAGGGAATCCCCTGACCCGCACCCGCGAAATGCTCGATCTCATCGATGGACTGAGCAACGATGAGTTGGCCGAACTGGTAGGAACCTTTCGTGAGTCCGGTTGGGTCGACTTTAATCGTGGCGAATACTCGCTTCTCATCTCGTCCTGGATGAGCCGCGCTCCCTTTGAAGCACTCGCCTATCTTGATGAAAATGATCCCGACGGCTGGACCCGCAAGATCGCCGTTTCGTCGTGGGCCACCGACGACCCCGATGCCGCGGCGGCTGCCATCGAGGGACTTTCCCAGCAAGGTCAGGTCAACAACTGGATGATCGGCCTGGTCGAAGGAATGGCCCGAAACGACCCGGAACGGGCCCTGGCTTTGGTTCAAAACCTTGAAGATGGCGAAACCGCGGAACAGGCTCTTCGGGAAGTCATCCCGGAAGTCGTGGTGCGAGGACATGAATTCGCCACCGAGTGGATGGAGCAGCTCACCAACCCGGACCTGCAAAGGGACGCAGCAAAGCGGATCGCATCGTCGATGGGGCGCCGGGATCCCGAGGCCGCTTCTCTTTGGGCCGGCAGACTCGAGACCTCCGCTCTTCGACAGGAAGCTTCCGGCGTAATCGCTGAGGTTTTCGCACGAGAAGATCTCGATGGAGCCAAGAACTGGGTGCTGGAGCTTCCCGAGGATTCGGTGGCTTCCGCCGCCTCCAATGTCGCCCGATTGCTGACCCGGGAAAGCCCGACCGAAGCCGCCCGCTGGCTGGAGCAACTCGGTGATGCTCCGGCCCTCGACGGTGCCCGCGTGCGCTTTCTCCAGGAAGCCGGCCGCCAGGATCCGGAGACCGCCATCGAGCAAGTCGCCAATCTATCCCGCGCCAAAGACCAGGAGCGATACTATCGCGACATTCTCAACCAGTGGCGGAGACAAGACCAACAGGCGGCCGTGGCCTGGGCTTCGTCACACGCCGAGTCGATTCCCGCAAAGGTATTGCGGTCGATCCTGCCACGCCAGCGGTAGGGCCGAGACGGACTAGCATCCGCATCCCCCGCCACCGGAGCCTCCACAGCATCCGCCGGAGGCTTGAGCGATGTCCTCCGCGGTGGGAACCCGTCCCAGCTCCAAGGTCATCCCGACGAGACGTCCAACACTGGTCTGAATCGACTCCAGGGTTTGCTGGGCCTCGATGAAATCAGTTGCAACGGGGTTCTCGAGCAAACTGGTGCGGGCCGTTTCAAACTCCGCAACCTCGCTTTCCGCCAGCTGAAGACCAGCCTGCTGCTTTTGATTCAACTCCTGACCTTTCTGCTGCACCGTTTGGTATCCCAGACGGGCTTCGTCATCGCCCAAAAACTTTTCCACCTTGGCCTGAAGAGCCTGATATTCCTGGTCACTGGCGATGGTTTCGCAAAGATCGCGGGCCTTGGTCATGACCACCGAGTCGTCCTCTAGAAGTTTCATAGGGGTGAAATACCGCCTGCCTTCGACCTTCGCAACCGTAAGTTTTCCAATCTGCGACCGCTGATTCTCGGCTTCATTTGAAAAAAAAACACCCGGCAGCGGCGTTTACCGAGTAGTGTACAATCATGAAATCAAAAACTGCTCTCTTTGCCGGAGCCTGGGCTGTCACTTGTGCCGCTGCCTTCTTTGCCGGACGGACGTCGGAGTCATCCGGTGAAAACAACGATTCGGAGGCATCCGCGAACGCCCAGACCGGCAACAGGCGCGGTCTCAACCGTTCCGGAGATGGGAGTTCCCGCCGCACCTCCGGAAATCGCGGAGGCTCCCGGAAGGTGAGCTCCGGATTATCTTCCGAAGACATCCGCGCACAAGCCAAGGCCCTGAAGGCTCTCAACGACCCCATCGCAAGAGCCGAGGGTTTCCTTGATTTCGTCCAGAACCTTGGCCCGGATGAATTTCTCGATGCCGTCGATGCCTTTCGCGAGGGGGGAATCGACAATGACCAATTCGGCGAATACCGCCTGCTCCTCGCCGCCTGGGCAAAGGTCGATCCCGAAGGTGCCCTTGCTTACGCCTCCGAAAAAACGGGGACAGCCTTCGCCCGCAAGACCATCCTTGCCGCTTGGGCGAAAGACAATCCAGGCGGTGCCATCGAGTGGGCCAAGAACAACTTCGACAACAACGGGAATGAGGAACGCGCAAACCCCTGGATTGTCGGGGTCATTGAAGGCATGGCCACCTACGATACCGGAGGTGCCACCCAGCTTTTGGAGGAACTCCCCTTTTCCCGCGAACGCGGGGAAGCCCTCGGCGTGATTCTTTCCCAGGTCATCGAAATGGGACCGGATTCAGCAAAAGCCTGGGCCGAAAGTCTCACCGACGAGAGATTGCGAGCAGGAGCCGCCGCCCGCGTTGCGGGTGAGATTGCCCAAACCGATCCCCAGGGAGCCATCGAGTGGGCTTCATCGATGGGCGAAGACGTGATGGCCCGGTCAACCGGTGACATCATTAACCGTTGGGCCAATGATGATCTCTCCGCCGCACGCGGATGGGTCGAGAGCCAGCCCGAGTCGGTGATCGCTGCCGCCGGACCCAATCTCATCGATGAAATGATCGAGCAGGAGGGCATCGACAACGCCTCGGCCTGGTTGAGCAACTACGAGGGCAATCCTGAGTTCGACAATACCGTCCGCTCCTTCGTTTGGAATTCCGTTCGCGAGGAACCCACAGTCGCCGCTGATTGGATCATGAGAATGTCCAGCGAACGTGATCGCACCGGAACCTTCCACCGTATTCTTGGACGATGGATGGAGCGGGATCGCGAAGGTGCGATGAACTACATCAACAACAATCCGGTTCCCGACAGCATCCGCGAGCGTGCCAATCGCTCCCAAACCGAACGCTAAACCCCAAAGACCATGAAATTCCTGATCTCGCTTTCCTTCCTGCTGCCCGCTCTTGCCCTGACCTCATGCAACGAGCCGATCGACATCAAGGACGATCAACCGACCGACGAAACCAAACACCAGACCATCACCCTGGGCGGTGGTTGCTACTGGTGTGTCGAGGCGGTCTTCCAGCAACTCGACGGAGTGATTTCAGCCACCTCGGGTTTCATGGGGGGACACGTTCCCAATCCAACCTACGAGGATGTTTGCAACGGATTCACCGGGCACATCGAAGTCGTCCAGGTCGTTTACGATCCCGAGGTCATTTCAACCGACAAGATTCTCGAATGGTTCTGGAAGTCCCACGACCCTACCAATCCCCTCGGACAGGGGCCGGACAACGGACCGATGTACATGAGCAATATCTTCGCTCATACCGAAGAGCAGTTCAAAGCCGCCGAAGCTTCCAAGGCAGCATGGCAAAAGACCATCGACAAGCCGATGGTCACCAAAATTCGCGAAGCCAGTGAGTTCTACAAAGCTCCTGAAAAACATCAGGATTACTACGAGAACAATAAGAACAACAACCGCTACTGCCCGGCCGTGATCACTCCAAAGCTTAAAAAGCTGGAACTCGATTACTAAACGGTAAGGAGTTTATCTTCGCGTCACACTGCGGCCGGTCTCACGGTATTTCTTGAGGAGCGCTTGCAGCTCACCCACCACCGTTGGATTGCTGTCCGAAAGGTTTTTGGTTTCCCCCGGGTCTGAAGCAAGATCGTAAAGCTGCACGCTCGGGAGATCTTTCCACTGGTCACGATCGCGAGGTCTTGGAGCACTCCAACCACCGGAATGCGGAGCCTCAATGAGCTTCCACTTCCCTTTTCGAATCGCGAAGGTTCCATTGATGGAATGGTGCACCGTGGCCTCGCGAACAGGCCCTTTCGAAGCCCCCTTCAAATTTGGCAACATGCTCACCGAGTCCTCACCGGCATCATTCGGGAGCGGGTCGCCAATGATCTCCGCCATAGTCGCCAGAAGATCGGTCAGGCAAGTGGTGTCGTTGCAGATCGAACCCGCCTTCACGACCGCCGGCCAGCGCACGATGAATGGAACACGATGTCCCCCTTCAAAAATGTCTGCCTTATGCCCGCGGTATACACCACTGGGATCATGGCCCTGGGCTTCCAGCTCGGCAAAATCCGCCTCGGGCGAACATCCATTGTCGCTCGTGAAAATGAAGAGGGTGTTTTGATCGACACCCGAATCCTTCAAAGCCTTGAGCACCTGCCGAACGGTGTCATCGGTCATGGTGACAAAGTCGGCGTAGGCACTTTTGAGCCCGCTTTTTCCTTTGAACTCAGGCGTCGGAAGAACCGGCGTATGCGGCGATGGAAGGGCGAGATAAAGAAAGAAGGGCTCCTTCGTTTGAGCTTGTTCCTTGACATACTTGACCGCCCGACGGGTCAGGTTGGGAAGGACATCCTCGTGATCGAAGTCAGATCCCGTAGGCCCTTTCCGCCACCAACCATTCTTGGTCTCCTTCTTGGTCCGTCCCGTTTCACGATTCGGGAGGGCCGTCGGCATGCCGTTCTCCACCCAGACGTATGGCGCCATGTCGAGCGATCCACTGTGTCCGTAGGAATAGACGAAACCCTTCTCTTTCGGGCCATTCTTGATCGGCTTCGAAAAATCGACCTTCTTCCCCTCCTTTGCCCAATCCCATCCGAGGTGCCACTTTCCGATGAAAGCGGTGTGGTAACCGTGGCCCTTCAGATAAGATGCGACAGTCGTGCGACCTTCCTCGATCAGGAAATTCGAATAGCCGTTCAAGACCCCCTTTTTCATCCGGGATCGAAAGGCATAACGCCCGGTCAGGACCCCATACCGGGTCGGCGTGCAGACCGCCGAATTGGAATGGGCATCCGTGAAGACCATCCCCTCTCGTCCCAGCTCGTCCGAACCCGGAGTGGCAATTTTACCCTCCCGATTGCAGATGGAGAGATCTCCAAAACCGAGATCGTCGGCGAGGATATAAACCACGTTGGGGCGCTCGCTCCCTAAGGCCGGAACCGCAAGAGCGAACGCCAAAAGAATACGCGCAAGCATCAGCTGGGGAGCTTCCATTTCTCACGCGAAGGCTGGTTGATGAGATCGTTGGCCTTCTTGTTGTCGATGATCTGCATCTTCTTCGGATCGAACTTGAAGCTGGAATTGGTGCGATGGGCAATCTTGCCGAGATTCACAAGGGTGCAGGAATGAAAGCCATTCTGCTCATTGAGCGCGAACTTCTTCTTCTCGCGGATGGCTTTGTGGAAATCGGTGACCTGGGGAGCCGGCTCGGGCAGACTCTTCAGCTTCTCGGCAAAGCCTTTCACGTCGGACTTGAAGCCCTTGAAGATCTTCCCTTCGGATCCCTCGATGAATGCAGCATCCTTGTCTTTGTTTTCACCATCAAGGACGATGGTGGTCCCGTCGGCGTATTTGTAGGTGATGCGACGCCACTTCCCGACGGCATCATCATCCTGCGGATCGGCATCGATTTCCACCGAAACAGGCAACTCGTCGTCCTTGCCCAAAATATACTGAACGGGATCAATGTAGTGCTGTCCCATGTCTCCCAGTCCACCACCATCGTAATCCCAGTAGCCTCGGAAGGTCCCGTGGGTGCGGTGCGGGTGATAAGGCTTGTAAGGCGCCGGCCCAAGCCAGAAGTCATAATCAAAGTGCTCGGGAATCGGCTGTTCCTTGAGATCAGTCTTGCCGACCCAGCCGAACTTCCAGTTGAAACCGGTCACTCCTGAAAGAGTCGCCTTGTAGGGACCAGGTCCCAGCAAACCGCCATCAACGGCCTTCTTCACCTCGCGTGCCGTGACTCCGGATCCGTAAAAGCGGCTCTGGAAACGGAACCAGGTGTTGATTCGGAAAGCAACCCCCGCTTTTTGAATCGCCTTCACCATGGCTTGCCCCTCCCCGATGGTCCGGGACATTGGTTTTTCGCCCCAAATTGCTTTCCCGGCCTTGGCGGCTGCGATTGCCTGATACGCATGCCAGTGAGGGGGCGTCGCCGTGTGAATGATGTCGATGTCATCTCGAGCGATGATCTCGCGGAAATCGTGATATCCCTTGGCATCTTTATTCCCCCGCCCCTTGGCTTTGGCCAACTGGCCGGCAAGTCGTTTTGAGTCGACGTCAGCCATCGCCAGAATCCGTCCCGGCATCCCGAGGTGGGAGTTGCTAATGCCTCCACACCCAATAATAGCGCGCGTCAGCTCGTTGGACGGAGAAACCTGGCCATTGAGGCCAAGGACCCGGCTGGGAACGATGGAAACAGTTGCGAGTGACGCCAGCCCGCCAAGAGCCTTGCGCCGACTGATCGATGAGTCTTTGAAGTCGGTCATGAGAACATCTTACGCAGTGATCAGCGTGAATATGTCACCGATCCTGATGGTAACCTCACGAAAGGCCGACCCGTCCTTTTTGGCCTCACACAAATCGCGCGAAAATCAGATGAACCGAGGCTCCGTCGATGCTCCGGGAGGTCTGTGAAGCGCGAAGCGGACTGGATCCGGATTTCATGCCGGGAGGATGGCAGCGAGGTGATCGGCGGCCGCATCTGGGGAATGGCCCCCTGTTTGGAGAGTCAGTCCGCCTCGGTGGTTTGATAGGCCTCTTCATGTTGTGAGTGGTGAGGAGAGTTCAACCCGATGACCGTCGGGGTCTACGGCTACGGCCCGCCTGCCCCACGGAGAGTCGGCAGGTGCCGCATCAAGGGAGAAACCGGCTGCTCTCAGGCGGTCGGCGATCCCGTCACATGAGCCGACAGCAAATCCAATGCGGGTCGAACTGCTCGCGGGAGACTTCGCCGACGCCAGATAGAGCTCGAAAGTCCAATCACCGGCCAAAGACGCGTAGTGCTCCGGTCCGGATCCGTGTCTGTGCTTCTCAAACTCAAGGCCGACGATTCGATAAAACTCGGCCGATGCCTCGATGTCCTCACAGCGAATCACTGTCAGATTGGGGCGCGGTGTCGTGATTCAAATTGTTGGCCTACGTCATAGCGCACCGATTCCCGCGTGACAACTCAGCAGTCATGGAAGCTCTCGCGAACAACGATCAGCTGTGGCCGGGATTCGGTGCCGCGCCTTGTTCGCTTTTCCATTTCTTCATCATAGCGCGAACGCGTTCATGACCTTCATCCACGGCGATATACTCTGGCCGCTCACCTCCGTTCGCCGAGATTAATGCATGCTCATACCCTTGTGTCGTTGGAAACGGGCAGGATAGGATTGCATCAATAAATTCCTTGGGGGGCAAGTAAAGGTGAGTCTCCATATAGTGGACTATTGCGCCTGGCGCCATGTATACACATCCTTCTCCTGGGACGATCAAGTTGATTTGCGACCCCTCTATGTTGCTCTTCTGTGGACCTGAGTCGCATAAAGTGCATCCATAAATACCACGATAAGTATACCACGAATACTGCACACCAGTCTCATCACGAAATCTACGAACCCGCTCGATCAGAAGCTCGCTGGCATTGCCCAACGAATAGTCCCATCCATCCTCCACCCACCCAATAGCGAGCAGCGGAACATCCCACGATTCTGGGCTCTTGGCTCCACGGCCGTAGGTGCAAAGCGATAGATCAGGAATGTGCACTCTTCTAGCGAGACCCTATGGCTGCCGGTTGGGCACGGTGGTCCATTTCAGGTCATTCATTGTTTGATTGAAAAGTGGTGCGCCTGGTTCAAATCGTGGGCTATCCCGCTAGGAGCGGGACCTATCCAACATCCATTGACTAAAACGAATGATAACGAACTCAGACGCACCACAGACACTCTACCTCGGACTCGACGTCCATAAAGAACAAACCGTCATCGCCATCCTCGAAGGTGACCGCGAATCCGAACCGCGCCACTACGGCTCCGTTTCCACTTCCCAGCACACTCTGGAGCGAAGCATTCGCCGCATCGCCAAATCCCACCGACGCAATCTCTCCGATCTCTACGTGTGTTATGAGGCGAGTGGGTGCGGTTTTTGGATCGCACGGCGTCTCCTTCAAATGGGAGTCCGGTGCGACGTCATCGCACCTTCACTCATTCCCACCAAGTCCGGTGACCGGGTCAAGACCGATAAACGCGACGCCGCCAAACTCGCCAGGATGCTCCGCTCCAACGACCTTGTGGCCGTCAACATCCCCGACTCCGTTGACGAAGCCATCCGCGACCTTTGCCGTGCCCGAACCGATGCCATCGATGACCTTCGTCGTGCCAAAACCCGCCTTCTCGCCATGCTCAGACGACTCGGATACAACTACACCGGCAAGACCCACTGGACCGAAGCCCACAAACGATATCTGCGCCACCTCACCCTCCCGGATGCCGCCCACAACATCGTCCTCGAGGACAACCTCGGCACCATCGACTTTCACACCGGGCGCATCACGACCATCGAAGACGCCATGCTCAAACTCCTCGAAGACTGGCAGCGCAAACCCCTCGTTGAAGCCCTCATGGCCTTCAAAGGATTCAAACTCGTTGCCGCCATGGTCACCGTGTCCGAGATTGGAACCTTCAGCCGCTTCGAACACCCCAAGAAGCTCATGGCCTTCCTCGGCCTCATCCCCTCCGAACACTCCAGCGGATCC
>JASFWU010000024.1:0-15265 GCA_050049035.1 Akkermansiaceae bacterium
TTATCAAACTCGAACTTTTTCTGCACGTTCAGGTCGAAAGTCTCGAATGAGGGAGTGATGACGCTCGCATCCGATTCGGAGATCCTCAGGAACAGGGCATTCTCGCCGGTGAAGTTGTAAACGAGATTGCCACTCCATCCCGAATCCTCGTGTTCATATCCGAGAATAAGATTGATGATATGTTCGGGTTGATTGGGGTATTGAAGTGACACGGGCTGGAAACCAGCGGCACCTTGGTTGATTTCAGCGATCAACTCCGCATCAATAAAGGTATAGTTTCCACGGAATGTGAAGGGCTTGAAGTCGCCGATATCAAACTCAAGCTCCACTCCCTGCAAGGTCCCTTCTTCACCATTCTGGAAGCCAATGAAGCTCTGAGACCGGCGCACCACCGAAATAATCGGATCCTCAAGATACTTGTAGAACGGAGCGATGGTAATTCTTGATTCAGGAGTGATGTCCCAGTCGAAGGTCAGGTCAAAGTTGGTGATGGTGGTATCTCTCAGGCCAAAATCACCCCGACGCTCAAATCCCGTGTCCTGTTCGATCGAACGGGCAGGAAGAAACTCGAAGAAGGTGGGGCGGGCCACCGTCCTCGAGAAGAAAGCACCGACTCGAAAACGATCTTCATCAAATGACCGCTTGATATAAAGGCTGGGAATGTTGGAGACGTTGGTAACTTCTCCACGGCGATTGGCGGTCGTCGCCAGGTTCAGGGGTGCTGGCAGAGTGAAGAACGAACGAGTTTCCTCTTCACGGCGAAAACCAGCTCCGAAAGTGTAGTCATCCCAGTCAAGCTCCCCTTTCAGATACAATCCAAAGAGATCGGAGTTACCGTCGAAGTTCCGAACTTCCAGGGCGTTGCCATCCTCCAAAGTGATGCCACTCGTTCCGCCGTTTGTTCCGCTCCCCCAAAGACTGGGATCCAGCGGGATTTGAGTTCCAATGCCATCCGGGTCGTAGAGCAGTTCATCCGGGAGCGTGTTCGCATCAACAATGTAGCGTTGTCCGCGGGACTTACGCTCCTTGATCGAGGATCTCAACCCAAGACCAAGCCTGAATTCCCGGTCCTCGCCGAGCTTAATCGGAAGAAGGGCATCAACATATTGCTCCTCGGTGACCTCCTCGATCCGCTGGTTCAAAATCTCCGAGATCAAATTGCCGGGACTGTCATCGGTGTATTCGGTGTTTCCGAGAGTAGGCACCTGTCCCAGATCGGGGTTCACCACCGGAGCATTCTGAAGTGCGGATTGCTCGATCGAGGCAAGGAAGCCTTCCAGGGCACCACCGAGAATCATCCGTCGCCGCATCTCATCCGCGGCCTCTTCAAAGGTGGGATTGTCGAGCCCGAGATTGAAGCCGGTGTTCAAAGTGTTTGCCGCTCCGATCAGGGGATCTGGAAGGTTTTGCAAGCTGGGGTGGGCAAAATCCAAAACGCCATAACGAAGGGCAGTTGAATAAGGACGGGATTCAGAGGAATTGTTTGTGGTGTAGCCCCAATTGATGGTCAACCCGTCTTCCCAGATTTCGTGCTGGCCACTCACCTGGAAGAGCTCGAGGTCCCGAATGGTGGTATCGGTCTGCCAGGCTTCGCCCGAATAAAAGGCATCAGCTCCAAATCCGGGAACCGCAGGTCGCACTCCGGGGATCTCCGGCAAACCATCTCGCGCTACCCTACTCGCGGGGATGCCGAAGTTGATTCCATTACTTTGATCGACGATATTCCGTTGCAGAGAAAACTGGTCCTCGGCAACCCTCTTACGAAAGTAGGTGGCACTGATTTTGTGAGCGTCTCCAAACTCAATTTGAGCCGAAAGAAAGAGCCCCCAGTCAACGAGACTGGAGTAATCATCCTGAACCCAGGAACGAAGAAGCCCCGGGCGGGATCTGATCCGGTTGAGCTGCATGGAGTCTTCCTCCAAACGACTCGCCGAAACGACAAACCCGAGATTGATATCATTTTCGAACTCAAAACGATCTCCGTAGGTGATCCAAAAATCCTGGGAGGGTCTGGGTTTCGAACGCCGCGGGACGAAACTTGTTTCCGATAGCAAAAAGTCCCAGGCCTGCTCGGCCTCAGGATCCGGCGCAGACGTTCCCGATCCACCGGGGAAGTTTCCATTCGAATCAAAGATGGCGCTCCGGGGAACGGGATTGTCGACATCGCCTAGAAAACCAAGGCTGCGATTGCTCCGGTAAAACTCATCCTCCAGGAGACCGTTCCATCCAATACGGTAGTTGGCCGTGAGGAAACGCTCTTCGGGCATCGAAAGAGTCTCAATGTTGATCGCCCCGCCGCCAAAGTCACCCGGCATGCTGGCATCGTAGACCTTCTTCACTGATATCCCTTGAAGAACCGACGTGGGAAAAAGATCCAGTTGGACCGTTTTTCGAGAAGGATCCGCCGAGGTGATCGCACCATTGTTGAAGCTCGTGGTGACATACCGGTCGGCGAGACCGCGAACCACCGCATACTTCCCGTCAACCACGTTGGCTCCTGAAACTCTTCCAACAGCGTCGGCTGCATTCGTGAGGCTCTGCTTCCGGAAATCATCCTGACCAAGTCCACTCACAAAACCCGGGGTCTCGGTCGCCCCAATCTCAATCCCTCCCGGACCTTCTTCCACCGGGTCAAGAATCACATCTTCGGTATCGAGGAGGTATTCTCCGTCGGCCAGTTCCACCGGCTGGAGTTCGATGGTGATTCCGACCTTTGTGATACCTTCTCCCCGAATCTGAATGACCTCTTCCTTGGGCTTGAAACCATTTTTCTGAAAAAGAACCGTGATTCCGGTTGCCGGGAGTCCCGTAAAACGAAAGCTCCCATCCGGCCCACTACTGACTTGTTTGGACTCCTGATCTGGAAGAGTCACGATAACCCCAGGAAGAGTCTTGCCGTCGGGCCCTGAAACCACTCCCTCCAAGACACCTGGTCCGTCACCGGCATTGATGGATGGCAAAACACCGGGACCCGCTTGATCTGCTTCATCGTCGGGGAGGTTCTCGGGTTCTCCATCCGGGGGCTTTGGAGCATCGGGATCGTCCGGATTTGGCTTCGCACCCTCTCCCGCCGGCTTGTTTGGGTCCTCGTCCGGCGGACCGGGCCCCTCTTTTTTGTCGGGCGGTGGTACCTTGTCCGGATTGACCAAATCGGCCCGTCCCAGAAAGGGCAAAATCTCTTCTTCTTTCCGCTTTACCTCCGACTCTCCTCCTTCGCGATCTCCCGAAAGTGGCTGGATGATGAGCAGGCCCGCAAGGGGGGCCACTTTTCGGAACGGATGAGCCATGAACGGAAGAGACGAGAGTCAAGACGAAGGGGGCTCTTCACGGAAGCCCGCCAATGTCACGGAGTCGTCACATTCGGGCTCCGAAGTCGGAAGCAGGGATGGACTGGATGAGCAGGATTTTCCGGAAATGGGAGGCCCGGGCTTCGCAAGATCCTGACGATCCTGCCCATCCCTGTTCCTTCCTCCACAAGCCAGGCCCGTTCCCTGTTTCCTTTTCTGAAAATTCCGCTTTAGTCACGGCATGGCCGATCTTCTGCAGGCGACCGCCAAATCTCTCAATCTGGATGGCTACCAGAAGCATATCTTCCTCTGCGCCACGCCTGAGAAGGCAAAATGCTGCCAGCCGGAGCAAGGGCTCGAGTCATGGCAATTCCTCAAAAATCGCCTCAAAGAACTCAAACTCTGCGGTTCCCAGGGAGTGCTTCAGCGAAGCAAGGCGGACTGCCTGCGCATTTGCACCCAGGGACCGGTGGCCGTGGTCTATCCGGATGCCGTTTGGTACCATTCCTGCACCCCGGAAAATCTCGAGCGCATCATTCAGGAGCACCTGATCGGCGGCAATCCGGTTGCCGATCTCGTCATCTCAACCTAGCCTTTCGGAATGCCAGTCCACGTCATCACCGGAAGCGACGAAGGTCGCGTCTCCGAGGAAGCCGCCGCTCTCTTTGAGAAGCTAAAGGCTCCGGGAAGCGATGACTTTTCCAACGAAATCATCGAGGGCGTGGCTGCCAATGCCGAAGATGCCTTTCAATGTTGCAGCCAGGCCATCGAAGCCTTGCAAACGATCGGACTCTTCGCTGCCGACAAGGTGGTTTGGCTCAAGGGGGCCAACTTTTTAGGCTCGGACCGCACCAGCGAAGCCGAGCGAGCGGTCACCGGAGTGGAAAACCTGCTGGAGGTCCTGCAAAACGATCTCCCGGACGGCACCCAGTTTCTCATCAGCGCAAACGCCATCAACGGCGTGCGCCGCTTCGGAAAGTGGGCTAAAAAAAATGCCAGCTTCCAAGTTTACGACAAGATCGATGTCTCGAAGGAAGGCTGGGAAGACCAGGTCGCGATCGTGGTGCAACGACAAGCAAAGGAAAAGCAACTCACTTTTGGTCCTGAGGCACTCGCGCTCTTTGTCCAACGCGCTGGCGCCGACTCGCGTCAGATTGCCAATGAACTGGACAAGCTCGACCTTTACCTCTCAGACGCACGACGGGAAATCACGGTGGAAGACGTCACCCTCATGGTCTCAGTGAGCCACAAAGGGGTGATCTGGGAAATTTCACGAGCGGTGGAAAAACGAGATGCCCGCCGCGCCATCGAGTTGATCGACTCGCTCATCGCCAAGAACGAAAACGCGGTTGGCTTGATCAAGGCTTCCATCATTCCCACGGTGCGAAATCTCTTCTTTGCCAAGCTCGTGTCCTCTTATGGATCGGTGAATCAGGCACCTGCCGGCATCCAAGCCGTTCTTCCCAAAAAGAAGGACGGATCGGTCAACACCTGGGGGCTCAAGATGGCCGCGCAAGGAGCCCGCAATTTTTCGCTCGAGGAGCTCCACCTCGGCATGAATGCCTGTCTTGCCGCCGACAAAGCCCTCGTCACCAGCGGGCAGGACCCCCGAATGATCCTTCACAAGCTCGTGATCAGTCTCTGTGAAAAGCAGCGGGCGGCGTAGGACCCGGACCTACGGAAAAGAACGAGTTCCACGACCCCAAGCGGGATTCTTGCTGACAAAAAAGGCGACCTGATTCGGCCGCGTTGTCATATTGAAATTCAGGACTTTCGTTTTCGCCGGGTCATCGTCAATCCCATGGCAATGACCAAAAGAGCGGAACCACTCGGCTCGGGAACCAGTCCAACTCCCAAGGGCACCCCGGTATCTTCATAAGCCCAGCTGTGGATCACTCCAGGGGTGTCGTTGTTTTGCAAGGTCACCTCCATCCATCCGTAGGCCAGGGTCGTATCTTCCAGGACCACCGAGAACCCAACGTATTGCCGGACTCCGGGGGTAAAGTTGACGAAGTTGTTGTCGGAACCTCCAAACCCTGTTGAGTAGACCGAAGTCGGTCCCACCACGTCTCCCAGGCCCAACGCTTCGATTGGGTCGGCGTTACCGGTTCCGGTGCGCACCGGCTGCCAGGATGGCTCGGTGTCACTCTCAAAGGCGTCATTGGTCACCCCGAGACCACCAAAGACAAAGTTGACATCGCCACCGTCCAGACCGCTTGCCGCATTGCTGGTTTCGCCGGTTTCCAAATTAACGACGACCCCCGGGAAATTGGTTGGGATTGGAATGTCCTGATCAATCAGAGCCATCACCGCTCCTTGGGATTGCCCGATCAGGGCTGCGATTCCAATCCCCCCCGCCAGAAGTGATCTCGTCTTGTTCATGAACTCGTATTCGCTTCGATGCTTCATTGTCTGTTCTCCCTTGTTTTTCCTAGAGTCCCGACACCTGGATCCGGGCAAAGCGAGCTTTTCCTCCGCTGATCGGCAGGATCAAGGGAAACTCGGTCTGAACTGCTTCGATCGCTTCACCATTGGCACCCGTGCCGGTCGCAATGACCACGGGAGCATTCGTTCCCACGTTGTTGTCTTCGAAGACCCCAAGTCCACGACTGAACTGATCAGTAATGCTGAGCGAAAGAGCGGCCAGGTCGGTGCGGCGCGTCCGCCTGAGGTAGATTTTGCCATCAGCGGGATCCACCCACACGGCTGGTGGTCCGAGTGAGTCAATGGTTCCCGCGCCTGCGTTGACGCTCAAGGTTGTGGCACTATCGGTAGGATCAAGACCAAGGGCGAAGTTTTGCTGATTGGTCAACCCGTTGGTGGCAACCACCGAGTCCTCGGCTGCGCCGGTATTCTCGGTTGTTCCGTAAAACGCCAGACGCCAGGCTTCCTGTGGCGACAAGGCCTCGACTGCAACGGTGACCGTCGCGGTGCCCACCGCAGTGGTGTAGGTGAACGTGTCATTCGTCGTTGTCCCGGGAGTCAGACTCACGCCGGAGTAGTCAACCGAGACCGTCCCGTCGCCATTCAGCGTGACAGGCGCACCCAACACAGTGGTCGGCGAGCTTACCGAAGTGATGGCCTCCCGGGCGAAGTCATAGTTGACTTCCATTTCGGCGAGGCTGAGCACTCTGGTATAAACCCGGAAGAAGGCCACTGCGCCGGTAGCATCGGGAAGATTCTCATTGAGAGCGGTCGTTCCCGACGTGCGGAACAAGCCACCGGCGTCAGTTCCACACCAATCGTTGGCATTACCGAGGAGATTCTCGCCGGATCCGTCAACCGTCGGGTCAAAGGCCGCAGTTGGATCATTGTTCAGATACAGCCGAAGCAGATCCACGAAAACGTTGGTTCCGACGCCCGTCTCTGGACCTCCATTGGGCTCAATCACCACAATCAGCTGATTGAATTCCGAGGTGCTCACACCACTTGCGGTTGCCACGATGTTGTTGTTGACGTCATCACCGCCATCGACGGTCGCGATCACCTCATTGGTGTCGGCATCGTAAACGATGGAGAAGCCGTTTCCATTTCCACCGGTCTCATAAACGGTGAGCTGGCCGGTCTGACCGGGATCCGGACGGAACCAAAGTTCGATCGTCGCCGAGCCAGTCGAGATTGGATCCAGGTTCGGAAGAGTGACAGCGGTGGGCGCAAGACCGATATGCTGGAATCCACTGGTGAGCGTCGGCGCGGCAAGCACAGTCCCAAGAGCGGTTCCATCGCGCGCGGCACCAGCCGACCCATCGTTGGTCCAGGTCCCTCCGGAGATACCCGACTGATCGAGTTCAAGGTAAGCGCCGGTGGTCACCGTTCCCTCATCATTTACGATCAGCTCATTTGGAGCGAAGGTGACAACAACCCCTTCCTGGGCAAGGACACTGTCATCTTTCGCTTGCGGAACCGCGGTGATGATCACCTCGACACTCGCCTCGGAGAGGTTTCCATTTCCATCGGAGATTCGGTAAACGAACGAATCCGTTGCGCTTTGGCCGGGAGAAGGATCAAAAGCCCCATTCGGGTCATAGTCGAATCCTCCGCTGGCGGAGTTCATCGTCACCAGAGCACCCGAAGCAAGAGTTGCTTGAGTGGTGTTCGGGACGAAGGTTCCGGTTCCGTCAATCACTCCGATGGCAGTGATCACTTCACCATCAAGGTCGGTGCCACCTGTGACGGCCTGGTAGTTTTGATAAACTTCCGGCCCGGTCAAAACGCCCGAGTAGAGCCGGACGATGGCCATTTGACCGAGGAATGGAGCATTATAAATTGTGGAGACCGCGCCGTTGGCAAAACCGCCGTGGTTGTTTTCTCCCCAGAGTCCGAGGCCTGCACCATCACCTCCATCCCAGTCACCTGGGGTTCCAGAGGTAGTTTCATCCACCAGAACACCATTCACATAGAGCTGAACTCCACCTCCAACGGTGATGGTGGCGGCATACTGGTTGAACTCGGTAGTTGGGTCACCACCGACGAGCCCCTTGGGATCAGCAACGAGATCATAACTGACGTAGCTGCCGCTTTGACTTCCACCATCGAGCCCCGTCGCCGCTTCCAGCACGCCTTCGTTGATGATGATTCCGAATCCGGTTCCACCACCGGTTTCGAACAAGGTCATGATGCTGGATGTATTGGCTGGCTTCACCCAAAATTCCCATGTGGCATTCTGGGTATCTGCGCCAGAAACGTTATCCTGGATTGAGGCGCTCGGGCCTCCTGCGAGAGTTGCAAGGTCACTCGTAGAGTCCCACTCATAAGCGCCCTGGATTCCGGCACGAGCACTCCCCGGGCTGGAATCAAGAGTAATTCCCGAGAGTGCCCAGTCCATGGCGGCTCCGCCACGGGATCCCTTGTTCTCCCAAAAACTCTCACCTCCCAGTCGACCGGCGTCGTAGTCGAGAAGCAGGCGGCCATCCGGTAAATAGTAGGTGCCGGGCGCGCTGCCAATCACCGTGACTTCGCCCAACGAGAGTATGCCTCCGTTCGAAGGGTTTGGATCATCACCATCAGGAGTTCGGGTAACCACCAATGTCCGGCAAGTCGTGGGAGTTCCGAAATCTTCGATCAAATTTCCTCCCGAGTTCCCGAGAAAGCCAAGGGTGTTTCTTCCCGGCTGCAAAGGATCAGTTGGATTCAAAAGCGCAGAGGTATAGACCGTCGTTCCCGAACTATCGAGGAGGGTGATCGTAATGTCGCGGAGGCGCTCCGCGCAGCAGTCCTGACGATTGGTCAGCGTGACTTCTTCAAGAACCACATCCTGTCCAAAGTCAACCTGCCAGATATGATCATCCGTATTGTTGTTACTATCGGTATGGGTGAAAGTGTTGGGGTTACCATCTAATGCTCTTTCGGGGACACCGCCACCCGGTGGCGGGCCGGTGCTCGGGGACTGAGAAACCACTTTCCCGGGAAGAGTCCGGAGATCGCTTCCTGAAGGGAATGTCAGGGCCACAATTCCTCCGACGATCCCATCGTTGGCGACAAGGCTTCTCGTGCTGCTGAAGGTTCCATTTTCAAGTGGTCCGTCATTCAGGAAATCGTCGGAAGCGGTGAGGGTGACGTCATCAGCCCCATCAAGGGTAATGGAAACGCTTCCCACGCTGGTGTTTCCATCGGAATCCTGGACGGTGTAGGTGAAGGTATCCACCGCCGAACCCCCGGCCGGAAGAGACTGGGCCATGCCTCCCACCGTGGGGTCATAGGTGAAGGTGCCATCGGGCTGAACGACCACCAGGGCTCCCATAGTGCTCCGGGAATCGAAGGAGACGATAGTGTTGTTGAAACCATCAGTGTCGTTGGCCAGGAGATTGGCCTGCGGTGTCAGGATAGCCTCGGTGGTGGTCGCATCTTCGCTGAGGTTGCTGGTACCAACGTCTGCCACTGCGGTGACTGGAACAACATCGTTGTCTGTCACACTCACATTCACGTCATTGATGGAAAGACCCGTTGGATAGTTGGTCGGATCGTCGGTGGCGGTGATCGCGTGGCTGATCACCGAAGAATGATCACTTTCGATATCGGAATCGTCGGCAGCCCGGACTGTGATGGTTTGTGGAGTGCCCCCGGCCGAAAAGACCGCGTCGACCGAAGCGAAGAAATCAGTGCCATTCAAACTCACTTCTGATTGAGCATCGGCCGTGACCGTAACGGTGACGTTTCCACTGGGAGGCAGGCCAAGCTCAACCTCGTAAGTCTCGCTTCCAACACCCTCGGTCACTGCGAGCGCGGTTGGTGTCACGATCACTTCAAAACCGGCAGTCAGGGTGAGCAGGGAATTCAAGCGCACACCCTGCAAGGCGACCCGGTTGGCATTGTTGGCGCCGGTGTTTCCGAGAGCCGAAGAAACCATCTCGATGGTTTCAAATGCGGTCATGCCAGAACCGATGAAGCCGGAGCTGTTCCCAAACTGATCGGTCCCGAAGCTGTTTCTCGAGTATCGACCGCTTTGGCCGGCAGGTGACTTCGCCCCTCCGCTTCTCGACCAACCTTGAGAGTAAAAACCCCGTTGGACCTGATCATCGTTGTCATAAACAGACCCGAAGAAAAGATAGTCTCCGTCTGCCACGACGGTCACGGCGCTGGTTCCAACCGTGTGGGCAAAATCCAAACCAAGTTCATCCTGGGTGCCGAAAACCAGTGCAGTATCTGTGGCGGAGTTCACGTCTTGATCGGTGGTATTTTGAAGACGAATGTACTGGGGATCAGCCGGAGCCGTTCCCTGTGCCACAGAAGGCAGCTCAATCACGGTGAGGGCACAGCGCCCCCCCTGATAACTAAGCCCCGTGAGGTCGACATCGAGGGATCCCTCCACATTGAGAACCTGACCCGCGGTGGCCTCCAGAATCATCCCGATCGAAGCCGCTCCCTCGTTTGCCGACTGGGCATTCCGCATGTAGACCGTCGTCTTGGACCCGGGAACTTCGGCCCCATCCAGAGTAAGCCGCTGAACCATCGCGGTCCGATTGGACGAGATCCCGATATAGGTGTTGGCGATGACAAGGTACTTTCCTCCGTTGACCAGAGTCAGATCACCCGAGCCATTGTGGCTGAAACCAGCACCCACTTCGTCATCGGTGTCATACGCCACCTTGACGTTGGTGGCATCGACCGGGCCACCTTGGTTTGCGCCCAAGCTCAACCGGGCAAAGCCCATATTGACATCATCAAGCTTGACCAGTTGAAGAACGGTGGCGTCAGCTGACCGACTCACCGTCCCGGATGCTGTCGTATCGGTCCGGAAGGAACGGAGCTGAAGCACTTCCCCGGACGTCGCCTCAAAGATCGCCATCCCCGCGGTAATTGTTTCGTCCTGCGTGTTCTGACGGCGGATAAAGCCCTGGGACCAACCGCCACGAAGCGGAGCTCCATCAAGGGTCAGGTAGCTTTGAACCTCAACCCGCAATTCAGTACCGGAAGCTCCGGCTGCATCGAACCTGGAGTTGTAGATCGCCAAATAACGACCGCTCCGGTTCAAAGTGACGTCTGCGCCGCTTCGGGTAAAACTTCCGGCATCCTCGCGGTCGTTGGTATCGAAATCATGACTGATGAATCCAGCAGCCGTGCTCCCACCTGCTCCAAGGGTGTCGCCACCTGTGGCTTCTCGATAAATGGCAATTTCTCCGGCTCCGGGAGAACTGACCGCTGCGTGGGAGCCGAGAATTGCTCCAAGCGAAATGACGGTGGCGAGGCAGGCACGCGCGCCTCGTCCGAGGGGATGGAATAGGGATTTTTTCATGTTGATGGATGTGCGAAACGAATTCCGAGGAAATCGAGACAAGCAAGCTAGCAAGCTTGTTTTCGGGTGGGCAAGAGGATTTCTACTTTTTTTCAGTTTGTTCATGAAAGGCACTCATTTTTCCGCCTTTGGACTGCCTTTCTTGACGGATTCGGAAGGAGAGATGAGAGTTCGCGGACCGAAATGCGTAAAAGAACCATGTTTTTCCGCCACCTTGCCCTTGGCCTCCTTGCCGCCTCATCACTTTCCCAAGCCGACGTCACCGGTTGGCTGAACTGGCGCGGGCCCAACCAGAATGGAACCTCCGACGAAAGCAACCTTCCCGATTCCTGGAAACCCGGAGCTGACTCCCAGCTCTGGAAGTATGACCTCAACGGCGCCGGAGCCCCCGTGATCTCGAACGGAAAGCTCTACGTCTTTGGCTACGGCCAGTTTGGTGACGATCCCATGGAGGACGTCCAGGAGACTCTCCTTTGCCTCGACGCCAACACCGGAAAGAAGATCTGGGAGAAACGCTTCAGCGATTACATTTCCGACGTCGTTTACAACCGCTACGGGATCGGCTCACCCGTGATCGATCCAGAAACCGGGAACGTCTACCTGCAGACCTCCAACGGTCACTGCGCGGCCTTCACCCCTGACGGCGAACCAATTTGGGAAATCTCCCTGATCGAGCACTTGGCCCGCCTCACCTTCCCGAACGGGCGCACCGGCTCCCCTGCCATTTTCGAAAATCTGGTCATTTTCCACTGCGTCACCGCCAACTGGGGCACCACCGGACCCGCCCGCGACCGATTCTACGCCTTTGACAAACTCTCCGGAGAACTCGTGTGGTATTCCACTCCCGGAATTCGTCCGGTTGACAGCTCCTTCTCGATGCCGGTCTTCGGCCAGCTCGACGGGCAAGCCGTCTTCTACGCCGGTACCGGCTGCGGAAATGTCGTTTGCGTCAACGCCCGAACCGGCGAACCCGTCTGGCGTTTCCAGCTGTCGCAAGGGGGCGTGAACTCGCAGGTCATCCTCTACGGTCAGGACAAGCTCATCGCGATCCACGGGAAAGAGAACATCGATGCCACCTCGAAAGGACGTCTTGTTTGCCTCAAAATCCCGACCACTTATCCCAAAGAGCAGCTCGTGCTTGGCAAGGATGCCGAGCTCTGGCGCAACGATGATCACATCGGCTTCACCAGCTCACCCATCCTGGTGAAGAACCGGGTCTACACCACCAACTTCACCGGCGAGCTCATCTCGGTCGATGCCGATTCGGGCAAGACGCTTTGGCAGGAGAAGATGGCTCCCGACCAAATCCACGCCTCCCCGCTTTATGGTGATGGCAAAATCTACGCGCCCTGGTTCGAAGGATCATTCTACATCGCGAAGCCCGGAGAAAAGAAAGCCGAGATCCTCTCGCATGCTGAGATCAAAGAAGCCGATGGCTCGGGCGTGAAGTGCCTCGCCGCACCCGCAATCTGGGCGGGCAAGGTTTACCTCTCGACTCGCGACGGACTCTTCTGCTTCGGAAGCAAAAGCAAGTCTTCAGTCGTCGGGGTATCAATGACCAAAAAGCCCGACGCCGGACCGATTGCCAAACTCCAGATCATTCCGGCCGAGTTTGCCCTCGCTCCCGGTGAAACCCAGGAATTCCAGGTCTGGGGACTCGACGCCTCCGGCCGCCGCGTGAGCGTGATTTCCGACGGGCTCTCATGGGAAAAGTTCGTTCCTCCAACCGCCAAGGTGAAGGCTGCAGTCGATGCCACCCTCGACCCGAAAACCGGCAAGCTCACCGCCGGACCGGATGCCAAGATTTCTGCCGGCGCACTGAAGGTGACCCACAAGGGGATGAGCACCACCACCCGCGGGCGCGTTCATGCCGGCCCCGGCTACTCGGAGGATTTCGAAGCAGTCAAGCTCAAGATGGAACACAACGGAGAGAAGGTGAACTTCCCTCCCCTCGCCTGGCTTGGAGCGCGGATCAAATGGCACGTCCTCGACAAGGATGGCTCCAAGGTGATCGCCAACCGTCTCGACAATGTTCTCTTCCAGCGGACGATGAATTTCTTCGGTGATCCCGGACTAAAAAATTACGTCCTTCAAGCCGATGTCATGACCGACGGCAACCGCCGCATCAAGTCGACCGTCGGTCTCGTCAACCAGCGCTATCTCATCACGCTCGTTGGAAACCAGAACATCCTTGAGGTTTCCTCCAACCACGAACGCGTCAAGCAGTCCGTCAGCTTCCCCGTGAAAGCCAACACCTGGTATTCCCTGAAGACTCATGTCAAAGCCAACGCCGATGGCTCCGGAGAAGTCCGCGCCAAGGCCTGGCCGAAAGGTGAGGCAGAGCCAGCCGACTGGACCATCAAGGTCCCGGTCAAGCGAGTCCATCCAAAGGGCGCCGCCGGCGTTTTCGCCTTCTCTCCCCAGGCCCAAAAGCGAGTCTACCTCGACAACATCAAACTCCTTAATGCGGAATAAACCTCTCCCCGATCTCTCAATTACCTGAAACCATGAAAACCATCATTCTTCTCTCAGCTATCGCCCTTCCGGCGTCCGCCAACGACTGGCCGATGTGGGGCAACGACCCGACCCGGAATATGACTGGAAAGGCCAAAAACCTTCCCGTTGAAATCAACCCCGGGGAGCTCGACGACGAAACCGAGGCCGCCGACCTCACCAATGCCAAGAACATCAAGTGGGTCGCCAAACTTGGTTCCCAGGCCTACGGAAACACCGTGGTCGCAGGAGGCAAAGTCTATGTCGGCACCAACAACGAATCTCCCCGCAATGAAGCCCAAAAGGGCGATCGCGGAGTCCTCATGGCCTTCAACGAAAAGGACGGCTCCTTTGCCTGGCAGCTCATCATTCCAAAGCTGGGTGCAGGCAAGGTCAGTGACTGGGAATACGTTGGTCTTTGCTCTTCCCCCGCGGTCGAAGGAAACCGCATGTGGCTCGTGACCAACCGCGGCGAAGTGGTGTGCCTCGATACCGAAGGTATGGCCAACGGCAACGACGGTCCGTTCAAAGACGAAGCAAAATACATGGCCGTGAAAGACGAGGTCGTCGAAGTCACCAAGCAACACGCTGACATCATCTGGATCTACGACATGCGCAAGGAGTTGGGAATCTTCCCTCACAACGTCTCCTCCTGTTCTCCGGTCGTCATCGGTGACGTTCTCTACACCGCGACCTCCAACGGCGTTGATTGGTCCCACACCAACATTCCCGCTCCCAACTCTCCGGCTCTTGTTGGCATCGACAAAAAGACCGGCAAGCTCGTCGGCGAGGAAGCTTCAGGTGTTTCCACCCGCGTCCTTCACGCCAGCTGGTCCTCCCCAGCCTTCGGAAAAATCGGGGGCAAGGATGCCATCGTCTGGGGTGGCGGTGACGGCTTCACCTACGCCTTCGATCCCAAGCCCGTTAAGGACGAGGAAGGATTCGATGTCTTCAAGGAACTCTGGCGTCACGATTGCAACCCGCCCGAGTACCGCAAGAAGGAAGGCAAGCCCATCAAGTATGCCACCTACGCCGGACCCAGCGAAGTGATCGGCACCACCGTCATTTCCGATGGCCTCGTCTACGCCATCATCGGCCAGGATCCGGAACACGGCGATGGAGTGGGACAGATCACCTGTATCGGACCCGACGGCAAAGCGAAGTGGACCTCCAAGGACACCGGGCGTTCCATCTCCACCGTGAGTGTGGCCGACGGTCTTGTTTACGCCGCGGAGTATGACGGTGACATCCATTGCTTCGACGCCAAGAGCGGTAAGCTCTACTGGACTCACGAAACCCAGTCCCGCATCTGGGGTTCAACCCTTGTGGCCGACGGCAAGGTCTGGCTTGGAACCGAGGACGGAGAACTCCACATCCTCCAGGCTGGCAAGACTCTCAAGTCACTCGCGACCATCGAATTCCCTGCACCGATTTACAGTAGCGCCGTGGTGGCCAATGACGTCGTCTACGTGGCGACCCAAACCCACCTCTACGCGATCGGGAAGTAACGCGATCTTCGAGAGAAGACTCGATCAAATCTCTCCCCGCCTTCGGGCGGGGATTTTTTTTGCCCGGTTGCCTGACGTCAGGCACCGCAACCTGCCTCTTTCAAATGCGCCACCATCTCCAAACCAACCCGCGGCGCATAGATCACTCCCTTGGATCCCAGACCATTCACCATCCAACCGCGACCTTCTTCATAATGCATCACGGGTTTGCTGCGATTGATGATGGGACGGATGCCAGCCACATG
>JASFWU010000228.1:0-4897 GCA_050049035.1 Akkermansiaceae bacterium
GTGTTGACGATGTACGGTCTTCTCGTATTCGGAGTGTTTGCCATCGAAAGCGCGGCACGGCATCTGCCGGGACCGGACGGAATGGCGGGCGGGGAATTCTTCGCCGGAAGGCACAAGCTTTGGATTGGTCTGGGGTCGATTGTCTATTTTGCCACCGCTCTCATTGATTACCGCTGGGTGAGGTGGTTGGGAGTTCCAATGTATGTGGTCGGCCTGGCATTGACGGTCAAGGCGATGGGGTTGGATGATGACGTTCACCGATTGTCCTTTGGCCCGATCAGTTTTCAACCGGCCCAAATTGCCATCGCGGCGGGCATCATCGCCATCGCCACTTTGGCCCAGGACCTGCCCCGCTTGCACCGATTCTTCGGACATCCCTTTTTCCGGGTTCTCCTGATCGGTTTGCTGACGGGGATTCCTTTCCTTCTCGTCGTGAAGCTGGGCGATACCGGATCCGCGCTCGTATGGTTGCCGGTTGCCCTGGTGGTCATGTTGGTAAGTGGCATCCCGTGGCGCTATCTGATTTTCCTCGGAGCGATGGCGATTGGCCTCGTTCCGCTCACCTACTACATGCTCCTGCCCACGGTTTCCGAAAGGGGAACCGAGCGGATCGAAATGTATCTGGAATCGGTGGGAAGTGGGGTGGTTGAGAAAACCGACAAAAACTGGGCTCCCTACTGGGTCTCAACCGCGGTCGGCAAGGCCGGTTGGAAAGGACTGGGGTTCGGAGCCACGGAGGAACAACAATCACTCCATGCCAAAAAATTGATCCCGTGGAAGACCGCCCATAACGACTACATCTTCGCGGTGATTGGAGAGGAACAGGGGTTCCGCGGATCACTACTGTTGGTCACAGCCTTTGCTCTTCTTCTGATCCAGTGCCTTTTCATTGCGTTTTACAGCCGCGATTTGGCAGGACGGATCATTGTGGGAGGCGTGGTCGGCTTGTTTTTTGCACACATGTTCGAAAGCATTGGAATGTGCGTTCTTCTCACTCCGATCACCGGGATTCCACTTCCACTCGTCAGCTACTCGGGAACCTTCGTGGTGATCTGCATGTTCCTGCTCGGACTGGTGCAAAGCGTCTGGGTTCACCGTGTCCGCTTTATCGAAGTGGAGGTATAGCCAGATGATTCACTCCAGATTTTGGACCTGCTCGCGGATCTTTTCGAGTTCGGTTTTGGCTGTCACGACATCCTGCCCGATGCCGGCATTGTTGGCCTTGGAACCGATGGTGTTGAACTCCCGGTTGATTTCCTGACAAAGGAAGTCGAGGGATCGTCCGACGGGTTCTGTGCTTTCGAGATACTCACGGAAGCGCTTGAGATGGGAGGCCAGGCGCGTGGTTTCCTCCGAGATATCACACCGGTCTGCGAAGAGGGCGATTTCCTTGGCAAGGCGTTCATCTTCGAAATCCAATTCCACTCCGGCATCACGCAGTCGGGAGTGAAGCAACTCCCGCTGCCTTTCCACAACCCGGGGGCTTTCCCCGGCCATTTGCTCCGAGAGACCGGACAAAATATCAAGACGCGCCAGCATATCGGCTCTGAGATCAGCTCCCTCGTCCGTCCTCATCCTGACGAGAGCTTCGAGCGCCTGGTCCAGCGCAGGTTCAACCACCGTGGCGGCCTCTTCGGGCGCGAAGCCGGAGTCTTCGGTAAACGAAATCAAATCTGGAACCCGCAAAAAGTCAGCCGCCTCCAATTGGATCGGGCGCTCCAGGGTTGCCGAAAGATGTTGAAACGCTGTTTCAAGTTCGCGTGCTTTGGATTCGTCGACCACCACAGACCCCGTATCGCCTCCGGTTTTTTCCAGCGAAATGGAGACGTTCAGGCGACCGCGGGAAACTTTCTCCAGCACAGTCTTACGCAGTCCCGACTCGAGCGATGAGATGCCCCTTGGCATGTTGAACTGAATGTCCGCCTGCTTCCGGTTGACGCTGGTGATCTCGACCTGTGCGACCAAGTGGTCATTGGAAAACTCGCCCCGCCCAAATCCCGTCATTGATTGCATGTCGGGAGGAGTAGGGGGAAAGCCGGGCTTTGACCAGATCACTTCCGGTCTTTTTCCTCGTCGGGAATGTCCTCGTCAGGAAGGAGCGGGTCGTAATCAGGATCATCATCCGGATTCCAATCATCGCCACGTTCGGGTTTGTCACCAGGATCGTCGTCATCCTGGTCGTCGTCTGTTTCCTCCTGATCACCGGTAGGTTCCTCGCCGTCGTGCAGACGATGCTCGTCGTCCTCGACCGGATCCATGTGTTCGTGATCCGGATGGTAATACGGATCGTCGTGGTCCGGATGATGATAAGGATCATCATGGTCCTCGAGGTCATGATCGTAAGGATCGTGGTCATGATCCACAGGGTCATGGGCGTAGAGGTCGTGATCGGTCTCTTCGGTATCACTGTCTTCGTCATCTTCCGGCTCTGGAGATGCCAGCAGTCGTTCCATTCGTTCCGCCTCTTCCGCAGCCTCGAGCCGGGCGACTTTTTTCTCGTGGAAGTAGGAAAGCCAGATACAGATTTCGTAGAGCACCACCATCGGGACCGCCAGAAGGGAAAGGGTCAGGGCATCGGGCGTCGGGGTGATGAGCGCGGCAATCACAAAGATGGCGAGGACGGCGTAGAGCCTCGTCTCACGCATCATGCTGTGGCTCAGGATCCCGATCTTCACCAGCGTCATGACCACCACCGGGAGTTCAAAGGCGAGGCCGAAGATCAGGACGAAGGTGGTGGCGAATGAAATGTAGTAACCGATGCGCCAGTCGTTCGAGATTCCCATGCTTTTACCCCATTCGTAGAAGAAGGTCAGCACGTTCGGAAGGACCTTGAAATAGGCGAAGAGAACACCGCCGAGGAAAAGGCCGAAACCAATCAGGAGCGCCGGCCAGAGCGCTTTGCGTTCTTCGTCTTTGAGCCCGGGGACAACAAACTGGAGAATGAAGAAAAGAAGGAAGGGGAAGGCAACAATGATGCCGGCAAAGAAGGCCAGCTTCATCGTGAGCATGAAGGTCTCGGTCGGCTTGAGCGAGCTCATCAGGCGGAGGTTCCCCGAGCCGTTGAGATTGTCCGCCGGGTTCGTTTCCAGAAAGTCCAGTGCGAGCTTCCGGACGCTTTCCTTTTCGTCCGGAAGGTTCTTGATGAAACTCTCGCGTGATTCTTCCGGGATTTTGAGAGCTGCTTTGTACACGATGGCCGCTTCCGTAAGGCGACGGGTCCGCTCGTTGGTGGCCTCCTTCCACCATTCCTCCGAAAGTTTGGCATCGTATTGCTGAAGAGGGGCGGAGACTTCCACGAGGGTGAGGGCCTTCTCCCATTCCTCGATCGTGATTTCCTCGTCCTGGGGCAGGCTGGATTCGATCCGCTCCACCCAGACCTGCTCGACGGGGCGACGAATGATGGTCATCAGTTCGTCTTTGTAAACGAAGCAGGCCACCGTGGAGATGATCAGGGTCAAAACGATCCGCGTGATCATGATGCGCAGATCCTCGAGATGCTCGAGGAACGGCTTTTCCTCGTCCGGGTTCGACTTATCCCGGAGTTGAAACATTTTGTTCAGGAAAAACATGCGACGGGGTTTGAATACGTGGGATTTCCCGAAGGACAATGGAAAACTTGCAAGACAGGGACACTTGAGAGGGGTTGCCGATCGGTGAGGCCCTGTTAGGGTGATCTCCAGATGGCCGGATTAACTCTTGAAGACCTGAAAAATGCCGCTCCCAAGGCTGGTTTCTTCACGGACCGTGAGTGGATTTGGTCTCCGGAACCCTTTCCGCTCAGCAAGGGAGAGAAAAAGCTTCTCCAGCGGCTCGGTCATCCGCTTCACCGATTTCAGCAGGCTGGCGACGAGATTTATCGTCTCAGCGCGGATGGACGGCGACCAAAGTGGATTTCGCAAGTGCTCGATGCCGGAAAGCCCGGCTGGATGCTCGAACATCAACGAAGCGATAAGCAGCGTGGGGTGACTCCAAGGGTGATTCGTCCCGATCTTCTCCTCACCGAGGACGGATTCACCGCTTCGGAGCTCGATGCCGTTCCGGGAGGGATCGGAACCCTGGCCTGGCTGAGCGAAACCTACTCGGGAGCAGGCTTTGAGATTTTTGGCGGCGGGAAAGGAATGTTGGAGGGGTTCGATTACTTGTTTGAAGATGGAGCAGAGATTTTGGTTTCGGATGAATCCGGCGACTACCGGCCTGAAATGGAATGGCTGGCTTCCAGACTTGGCGGGAACTATTCCGTGGAACGGGCGGAAGATTGGCAGCCTTCCGGGCGCAAGGTCTATCGGTTCTTTGAGCTTTTCGATTGGGAAAACATCGGCTCTCTCCGGGAAATGGCCGGTGCCGGGATGGTGACTCCTCCGATCAAGCCACATTTTGAAGAGAAGTTGTGGCTGGCGCTTTTCTGGACCCCATCGCTCAGGCCAATCTGGGAAAAGGAGCTACGCGGGGCCCATCTCGATCTCCTTAAAAAAATCATCCCGTATGGTTGGGTGGTCGACCCTGCCGAAATGCCGCCTCATGCGGCTTTGCCGAGACTGGAGGTTTCCACCTGGGACGAGGTGGGACATTTTAGCCAGAAGGAAAGGCGATTGGTCCTCAAGGTCAGCGGCTTTAGCGAGCTGGCGTGGGGTTCAAGAGGCGTCACCATTGGCCACGACGTGCCTTCGTCCGAGTGGCAGGAGTTGGTTTCGCAGGCACAAACCGAATTCGAGGAGTCGCCGAGGGTGTTGCAGGAATTTCAGGAGACCCGTTTGGTCGAGCACCCCTACTTCGATCCCGAAACCGGAGACCGCCGCATCATGACCGGGCGGGTTCGTCTCTGTCCCTACTATTTTGTCGATCGGGCCGGGACAACCAAGCTGGGTGGCTGTCTTGCCACCATCGTGCCTGCGGACAA
>JASFWU010000227.1:0-4897 GCA_050049035.1 Akkermansiaceae bacterium
ATCAGCGGAAACATCCGCGGCGTGGAGGTCCTTTTGGTAATGCCGGAAGACCGGAAGGATCTCCTGATATTCGAATGGCTTTCCGGAAAACTCCTCGACCAAAGACCTCGTGATTTCGACCGGGTACTGTCGTGGTTCCGGAGTGACCTTGGTGTGGTAGGACTTCATCTTTTCAACGTAGGACCGGCATTGTTCGAGTTCCTCTTTTGATGGAGCCCGGTTGAAGACGAGTTGAAAAGCACGGGCAACTTGATCCGTGAGCTGACTTGATTCTTTTTCGAGTCTCGTGGCGAGAGCAATGGACCGGTCGGTGATGAAGCTGCTGTTCATCAAAGTGAAGGCCTGGGGCGAAACCGAAGCAGCATCGCGGATTTCACAGGAGTCGTTGGGATTCGGTTGATTGAAGGTTTCGAGGAAGGGATCGGCGAGACCTCTGACCCGGTAGGCGTAAATCGATCGTCGGTTACGATCTTCGGGACGACGATTGGGGAGGTAGGTGGGTGCGATGGAAAATTGAATCATGCGTGGTTGCAGAGCCACCTCCATGTTCATCTCCGGGCGGACGGGAAGGCCGCCGGTCGCGGGGTTGAGTTCACCGGTGATCCTGAGGATCGAGTCCCTGAGCTCCTCGGCTGAGAGTCGACGGTTGGGAAAGCGGGCAAAGAGATTGTTTTGAGGATCAACCTTCATGAGCTCGTAATGGTCAGGATGCTTGCCGCTCTGAAGATAGGTTTCGGAGTGCAGGATCTGCCGATGAAGGCGTTTCAGGTCCCAACCATTTTCCACGAAGTCGGCGGCGAGCCAATCGAGGAGCCCAGGGTGGGTGGGTTGGGATCCGGAACTCCCAAGGTTGTTGGGATTCCCGGCGATGGGCTTGCCAAAGTGATATTGCCAGATCCGGTTAACGATGGTTCGGGCCGTCAGCGCGTTCTTGGGGTGGGCAATCCACTTCGCGAGGGCCAGGCGGCGACCTTCGATGGCGTTCGGGATTGCGGATTGATCGTCTTGGTTTGAATCTGGAACCGGAAGGGAGAGAGCAGAGAGAACTCCAGGCGTGACCTTTTCTCCCGCGGCTTGCAGTGAACCTCCGGAAAGGATGTGACTCTCGGGTTGCCACTTTGCATTGATCTTGGCGGGCATCCGAAGGGAGCGGGCATTGAGAAACCGTGGGTCCGGTCCGTTGTAAACCGATTGCACCAACGGGAGAAAGCGCTCACGACGGCGTTTCCAGATCCATTCGTCCTGCTCCCTGACTTTCAGCTGGCCCTTTTCGGTTTCGTTCAGCCCAACATGACGGGGAGGCTTCTGATCCACCGGGTCCTTCTTTCGCTCCGAGAGGTTTTTGTAGGGAAGGTTGTGTTCGCGATACCACTCACGCGCATGATCTTCGACTTTCTTTCGGAGGCGCCTGGCTTCGCGATCCGCAAACTCGTAGAGAACCTCAAGTTCCGCACTCTCTTCTTCAAAGCGTTCCTTGTTCTCGAATTTCTGCCAGGAGACTTTGCGCTCGGCAAGTTGAGTGCCCTGAAAGACGGCATACATTCGGTAGTAGTCGCGCGTCGGGAGTGGATCGAACTTGTGGTCGTGGCACTTGAAGCATCGCATCGTGGTGCCCAGAAAGGTCTGGCCCACCGAGTTCACCACATCGTCGACGAATTGCTGTCGGGCTTCCGGCGCCTTGACCATGGCCGGGTCCCACGGGCCGAGGCGAAGGAAAGTGGATGCGATCATCTGTTCGGCCTCCTTGGGGGAGAAATGCCCTTTTCTACGAAGGTCATCGTACTTCGCGGGGTCTTTGACGCGTTGCCTCAGGGACTGCTCCGCGAGTTCGTCGCCGGCGATCTGCTCAAGAATGAACTCGTTGTAGGGCTTGTTGTTGTTGAAGGAGCGAATGACGTAATCACGATACCGCCAGGCGTTGGAGCGTTCGTAATCGTTGGACATTCCGCCGGTGTCGGCGTAGCGGGCGACATCGAGCCAGTGCTGGGCCCATCGCTCGCCGTAGTGAGGCGATTGAAGCAGCCGATCGACGAGGGAAGAGTAGGCGGAATCAAAGTCCGATTCGGCAACCTTGAGGAAATCACTGACTTCGTCAGGAGTGGGAGGAAGTCCGGTCAGGTCAAAGGTGACCCGGCGAATGACCGTGAGCAGATCGGCACGCGGTGAAGATTCAACTTGCTGCTCCTTCTGCCTGGCCCGGATGAAGCGATCAATCGGTTTGCCCTCGCCGGATGGAAGGGAAGGTTTCGTTAACGGAAGAAAGGCCCAGACCTTTTCGGGGCGATAACGCCGATAGGTCCAGTCGTCAGCCAGGCCTCCTGAATTTTCGATGAGAATGCCCTCGTCCGTGACCTTCTTTGTTTTCTCGGCGAGGAGGATTTTCTGCCGGGTTGCCTCGTCTGGCCATGGAGCTCCGTTCTTAATCCAGGTTTCGATCTCGGAAATCTGCTCTGGGGTGAGCCGGTCGTTTTCCTTTGGAGGCATCTCGTAGTCGGGATCCTCCCAGCGGATCACTTTCATCAAAAACGACTCATCAGGTTTGCCCGGGACGAGGAGGTTTTTGATGGTTTCTCCACCCTTCAAAAAACCGTCGCGGTTGAGGAGGTTGAGGTTGCCTTCAATTTTCTTCGGGTCTTCTCCATGGCAGCTGGCGCACTTGGAAGAGAGAAGCGGCAGGGCTTTCAAGGTCGCATGCTCGTCGGGCGACATCGCCGGCGCAAAGCAGGCGGAAAGAAAAACGATCGGAAGAAATCTCATCGCTCTATTCGTCATGCGGTTTAGGGTTTTCCATTTCGGTAAAGTTCCCGGATCTCGTCGGGCGTTAGCACTTCTTTGAAGATGGCAAACTCATCGAGACGACCGTTCAAGTTTCGCACCGCGAAGCCGGGATCATCGCGGGTGGGGAGCCCCCAGTTTCCAATCTGGGAATTACCGATCACGAGAGCATCCACTCCCTTCTCGGGCGGAGCTGAATCTCGGCTGATTTCCTCTCCATTGAGGTAGTGGACACACTCACGACTCGCAACATCGTAGGTCGTGACCAAATGAAGCCACTGCTCGGTTTTGGAATGATCCCAGACGACCGGGGAGTGAAAGATGTGATGGAACTTGCCTTTCCCGATGCCTACCGAAAAGAAGAGGCGTCCGTCTTCGAGAAGCTGCCAGTGGGGTTCGCCGTAGCCGTAGTTGTCGGTGAGAAAGAGGGCGTTGTATTGACGATCCAGACTGTCGATCTTGGCCCACACCGAGTAAGTGATCGCCTGGTGCTCGCCCGGGATGTGAACGCGAACCCGGGAGCCGTTCGGGGAAAAGTCGAGGGCGCTTTTTCCAGGCCAACGCCCGGGAACGGCCTTGGCACCCACGATCGCGCCCGATTGGATCTCCGGGGAGCTTGACTTGAGCTCACGATTCCCGCTTTCGAGGGAACGAAGCGGGAAGTAGGCGAGAAGGTCGGGGCGATTTGCAAGAAGATCGGAGTGCCCCAACCATTGCTGGAATTTTTCTTGCTGATTCTTTGCGACCAACTCCGACAACCGGGATGGCCCGGTAAAAAGGCCTGGGTTGGCCGGGATGGGTTTGGTTTCTTGTTCCGAAAAGAGGAGTCCTTTTCCTTCGGTGAGGAGAGTCTTGGCTTGGGATTGACCGTGCCACTCCACCTCGCCGTCGATGACGTGGAGTTGCGTTTGCTCTTCAGTCAGGTCGAGAGCGAATTCGGTCCCAAGATCAACCACCGTTCCTTGCGGGGTGTGAATTTGAAAGCCAATGGCAGGCGGGGGGACATGCGCTCGAAGCTTGCCCCGAAGGAGGAGCATTTCGTCAGGCGACTGGATCTCGATGGCTGCATCACCCTCGATTACGACCAGGACGCCGGAAAGAAACTCGATCTGGGCCAGTCCGGATTTCAATTCAAGGTTTCCGGCGGTGAGGAGATCACCTTCGGCAGGTGAAGAGTCACCCCAAACGGTATCAAACTCGCGAGTCAAAACGGCAAATCCCTGGTCCCGGACTTCCGGAGTGGAGACGACATCTGGCTCAGGAGCTGGAGCCGGTTTCCACACCAAAAGAACCACGATGGTGGCTGCCGCCGCCATCAACCAGGGTATCGCCGGTTTGAACTGACGAAGGGGAGAGGGTTTCCGGTCCGGACCCGTTGTCGTCGCGCGTGTGAATTGGGAAGACAGGGCTCCGGACCGGAAACCAGATTGTAGAGAGTGATGAAGTAGGGAGATTTCCGCAAAACGGTCTGCCGCGGCCGGATCATCCCGAAGCAACTGGTTCAAGGCAGCCTGACCATCTCGATCGAGGTCTTCGTCAAGGAACCGGTGGATGAGATCATCGAGGTCGGGCGTCATGACTGGGAGATGGTTGGGGAGTTGAGGCAATCACGAAGTTCCTCACGGATTCGCTGCAAGGCTTTCGAGACCGTGTTGGCGGGAAGGCCCAGACGTTCACCGATCGCTGCAGGCTTGAGGTTTTCGACATAGCGGAGCTCGCAAATTTCGCGAGCCCGGCGTTTGAGTGAGCCCACGCATGTTTCGAGTTTGTCGAGCTGGTGCTCCCGGTCTTTTTGAACCCTCGAAAATGCCGTGACCAACTGGTCGAGCGCGGTGTCGTCGAGGACAAGACGATCCCCCGACTTGCGCCTCAGATAAAGCCGCACCTGATTCCGCGCAATTCCAATCGCCCACGCGGTGAATGGTCGCGAGGAATCAAATCGCTCAAAGGACGTGATCGCTGCCATCGCGCAATCCTGCAGGACATCGTCCCGATCACTGGCGTCAAAAACCATGGACCCCACGAAGGCCGAGACCATCGGCAGGGCCGCGGTCCATTGACGGGTAAAGTCAGCAGTGGATTGATCCATCTAACCTTCACTTAACAAGGTCACCGAAATCAT
>JASFWU010000229.1:0-4893 GCA_050049035.1 Akkermansiaceae bacterium
CACAGCCATCACTCCCTCCTTCCCCTGGCGGCGTCCGATCTCCCGGGCCAGCAACACCAACCAATCCGGAGGCCGTGATTTTGCGCCAGACTTTGCTGCCTCCAACCAGTTGCGGCACTCCCGTTCCAACTCATTCCACAACTCTTCGTCGCTTAGACTCGAAGCGGAACGCTCCAATTCCTGGAGATGACTTCCCTGCGAGCCCCGCTGCGACTGACTGCGGCTGGTTCGCTTCCGTGCCGAATCGGACACTCTGTTCGAATCAACCAGAGAATCGTGATTGATCATCATTAACCCAATTACCAGGATCCCAAGAAGGATGGAAGCGGTGACTTTCATGGCAATGAACTATGATTCGTCGTAAAGAAATTAAAGTAGGCAAGCCCCTCGTTTTTGACCGCGGGTCTCAACTTCTGATAATTGGTAGAATCACTTTTCACAAAGAAGCGACCTGGGATCACTTAATCTTGAAACTCCTCCAAAATATCCATCAGACGCTCCCGGTATTCCACCTTTTCCCTCTCGTCGACCGAACTCTTCTCCAAAATTTCCAGTAATGACTTAGCTCGCGATTCGCGGTTCTGATCACGGGATCGCTCCACTCCTTCGACCGGCCCAAGGAAGTCGTTTTCATACCAAGCCCATAAACGGCTAGCTTCCGACTTGATCACTTCGTTTTGGATCTCATCGGAGAGGGAGGATATATTCGCCAAATCAAACTTAGTCTCATCGAAAAGATGCGTTGCCAATATTTCTCGAAAGAAAGGATCGATCTTCTCATTCATCGCAAGCTCAAAGAACTGATCCGGAGAGAGATCCCTAATAAAGGTGGGTAGGTAAAATCGATCGACCATCGGCCTGTTCTCGAGAAGTTCTTGAACCTGAGTAAAAGGCTTCAGGGAGATTCGAAACAATGAGGCATCTTTTGGCCATTGCTCGGCTGCCCTTTCGAGCCAGACTTTTCGATCTTTCAAGGGAAGACCCTTGAGGAAATCAGCAACCATCCTCCGGCAATTCCAAGGGACGGAATCTTGCGCCCTTTTCAATAGAGCAAATGCCTCTTCTGGATCATCACGAGCAATCACTCCCAAAGCCTCACCCACCATCTTACTCTCAAACAAGTCTTCGAGGCTCTCCTCATACCCCCTCAATCCACCTCTGATTGGGGAATCCTTCGGAGTTTTTTCCCATTGCCCGACAAACATCTCAGCTCCCTGTTTTGGTGATCGTTCGAGGTAACCACTAAAGGCGGCCAACACGGGATGCTCCTGAACCGCCAGAAAATGATCCAGCTTTCTCTCATCGCCTGCTGACTCCAGTTGATCTTCGATTTCAAACACGAGATCGTAGATCAAATCGAGCGATCCAGCTCCCTCTCGTTTTCCAACTTCACGAGCAAAAATCAACGACTCACGGAGAGGTAAAGGCCTTTTCAAATCCTTAACGTTCTCCAGCCATGAAATGATCGAACGGTTCAACTCCGCAGATAGCTCCCCATCACTCAGCTTTGCAGCTTTTCGTGCCATCTCAGCCAACTCCTCATTCTGACCCCTGTGACGAGTTTGCCCGCGGTTCGATCTCACCCGAGAAGAACTCTCATTCGATTCGTTTTGCCCCGGTGGCGAAGATCCCATCTGAATCAGCCCAAACACCAGCAGAGCAAGCGAGAGGCCAACGATGATTTTCATGACGATGTCATACGATCTCCTCTCAAAAACTCAAGGAAGCAGACAGCTGAGTCCGACGCCACATTCAGGCGGTGTCTGAAAATACCTGCTACGGAGCTGCTCTCGAAAACGAATGCGCCACCGAAGGACGGCACATCACGACCAGGGTAAAAACTCCGAGAGCAGTCCCAAGGGGGAAGCTGAGGCAATTGAGGGCCGAAACCACGATGATGAACACCCTCCATTGTCGTTTTGAAATCGCGCGGGCCACAAGAAAGTTCATCACCATTGCGATGAAAACGAGCAACCCAATCAGGACATAAAACATCATCATGGCTTCGAAGGCAAAGTCGAAGAATCCCTCCGGAATCTCCGTGGCCGGCGCTTCGGGATCGTTGGCCAGGCGCTCTTTTTCAATCTCTTCGTTGGCCCGTTCCACACTGGCAGACATGAAGCCGGTCATGGACTTCATCATCATGTAGTGGCCCACCAGAAACAGCAGTCCGACTCCACCCAGCCCGACCCACACATAATGGAGGATCGAGAGGACGTTCAAATGCCCGGCATCACGCGCGTCTTCCGGTAATGGAGGAGGCCCGGGCATGAAGGCATTAAGCGTCGAGTTTCAGCGCAGCCTTTTGTGCCGCACTCGTGGCTTCCTCGGGTTTGACCCCTTCCTTGGTCAGACGCATGCCAACCGGCTTGGAAACCCCGAATTCCTCCATGGTCACGCCATACATGACATCAGCTCGTTGCATGGTCCGCTTGGAGTGGGTCACGATAATGAACTGACTCTGGTCGATGAAGGCATCGAGCACTTTCAGGAAGCGGCCGATGTTCGATTCATCGAGCGGTGCGTCCAATTCGTCGAGCACACAAAAGGGACTCGGCTTGACCATGTAGATCGAGAAGAGAAGAGCGACTGCGGTCATGGAACGTTCACCACCGGACATCAGCGAGATCGATTGCAACTTCTTGCCCGGAGGCTTGGCAATCACCTCGATACCACACTCGAGCGGATCGTCTTCGTCCTGAAGGATGAGATCGGCCGTCGCCTTGTCGCCAAAGAGGCGCTTGAACATTGCTTTGAAGTTCTTGCTCACCGCGTGGAAGGTCTCGGCGAAGAGACGCTCGGATTCGGTGTTGATGCGCTCAATGATCTCAAGCAGCTTCACCTTCGAATTCACGAGGTCATCATGCTGGTTCTTGGTGAAGGTGTGACGTTCTTCGAGCTCGTCGTATTCCTCGATGGCATCAAGATTGACCGGCCCCATCGAGTCGAGTCGACGTTTCAGATCAGCGACAATTGCTTCGACAAATTTCCAGTCAGGTCCCTCTTCGCCGACCAATTCTTCAACGACTTCTTCGTCGGACTTTTCCTCGGATGAACCCTCGATTTTTTCTTCGAGAACCTCTTCGCCATCGACGCTGGCCTGCACTTCGTAAGACTTCCGGCGTCCCTTCTTCTCCGCTTCTTTTCGCTCGTTGATACAGGCGATGAGGACATGGGAATCGGGACGAAAATGAGCGAGATCAACCTGATGACGTTCCATGGTGGAATCGACGAGGTTCTCGAGACGAAGATCGAGCTTGGTGCAGGCGACTTCCTCTTTACTGATTTGACTGAGGACCTTGCCCTGGCGACCACGAATTTCGGAAAAGGCCGCTTCCGCTTCTTCAATGCCCCGCGCGAATTGCTTGCGCTGTTCGTCGGCCTGATCGAGTTCGCCGGTCAGCGAAGTGACTTCCTCACGGTATTGGGAAACTTCACTGACAAGACTGTCGTTTTCGTTGTCTCCTTTTCCAATCCGTTCGCGGGCCGCTTCGATCTCAGCCTTGCGACGGGCATTGAGTTCGGCCAGCTCGCGAATCCGGCGGCTCATCGGATCCTGCTCGCGGGCGGCGGAATCGCGGGCCTGTTTTTCCACGGCCAGTGCGGTGCGCGCTTCATTCAGTTGTTCGCGCGCTTCATTCTCACGCTTGATCGCTTCCTCCACCTTTGCCGAGAGCTTTCGTCCATCATCTTCCAAAGCGGTCAGACGTTCGCGGGCGCGGGAAAGTTCGTTTTCCAGAGCAGAGCGACTATCGGTGGCGGTTTGTTCCCGTCCCGACAATTCCTCGCGCTCCCATTCGTTGTTGGCAACCTTGGACTCAATGGAATCGGCCTCACGCTTGGCAAGCTTCAGCTGTCCTTGAAGGGTGGAATCCTCCACGCGATGACGCTGCAAGCGGTCTTTGGATTGCTCCAACTCCTCGCGCAACTCGTTGGTGCGCGCCTCGCACTCCGCGATTTTTTCACCCGCGGCTTTCTCAGCTTCAGCAAGCTCGGTCACTTCCACTTCCAGCGCCTCGATCTCGTTGCGACGTTTCAAGACCGAACCATCGCTGGAGCCACCGGAACCACCACTCAGGATTCCTTCGGGCGAAAGGATCTCACCGTTCTTGGTGACAAAACCGAGATCCGGATAGTCGCGGCGAAGCTTCAAGGCCGAGGCACGATCGGGGACGATGAGAACGTCCGAAAGCAGGCGCTCCATCAAACCGGCAAACTTGGGATCGACCGTCACGACATCGAGCGCCCAGGCCGATGCTCCTTCGGGAAGGGCTTCCATCTGGCTGCCCCGCGATTCAGGAAGAAGGCTCTCGGGCAGGACTGCAGCGGAACCTTTTTTGCCATCGGTAAGGCGTTCGATGATGGAGTCGGCGAGTTCCTCGTCGCGAACAACGATGGTCTGGAGATATTTGGCGAGTGCGGACTCAACTGCCGCGGCGTATTCGTCGGGTGCCTTGAGTTCGGTTCCCAGCAAACCACTGATGCCGGGCTTGATTAGGTCGGGATCATTCAGTCCCTTGAGAACCGCTTGAGTCCCCTTCTCAAGGCCCTCTCCGCTCTCGACCAACTGACGAAGAACGTCGAGTCGTGAGCTCCGTTGAGATAGCGTGCGATGCGACTCGGCAGCCGCCTTGCGGGCCACATCAAGTGAACCTCGTACTTCTTCAAACTCGCGCTGGATCCGGGAACGGGCCTCTTCGAGTCCGGGAAGAGTCTTCTGGTGATCCTCGAGGAGCTTCACGATCTGATCGCGCTCGGCCACCGCCTTGGTCTGTTCGTTTCGAAGACGCTCGGCCTCTTCTTCGAGCTGCTTCATGCGCTCTTTGTTCCCCTCCATCTGGCTCAGGGCGCTTTCGATCTTGGCCTGCGAGCTGGCAATGATTTGTTGGGTGG